>JBAYVG010000004.1:0-61861 GCA_041674785.1 Rhodocyclaceae bacterium | reverse complement strand
TCAACTTGAGGAACAGTGCCGCCAGAATCTCGGTATCGTCCTTCGACTCGCCCGGTCCTTCTGCTGCCTTCCAGCGCCAGAGAACGACGCGACCGGAGTTGGTGATCGAACCCGGTGTTTCGGCGAAGAGGTTGGCAGGCAGGCGGAAGACTTCGGTCTCGATCTTCGACGGATCGACCTCGTTGAACTCACCGTGCGGCTTCCAGAACTCGGAAGTGTCGGTGGCCAGCGGATCGACGACGACCATGTACTTCAATTTCGCCAGCGCATCACCAACCTTCTTCTTGTTCGGCAGCGAGGCCAGCGGGTTGAAGCCCTGGCAGAAGAAACCAGTCATCTTGCCCATGAACATGTCGTTGAAGATCGACAGGGCATCCGACGCGCCGCCCAGCTTCGGGAAGTAGTCGTAGGCGAAGTTGGTTTCCTTCGTTGCGGCGTTCCCGTACCAGGCCTTGCACAGGCTGGTGAACCACTTCGGGAAGTTCTGCGGGAAGTTCATCTGCCCAGGGCGCAGTGCCTTCGGCGTGCGCTTGCCGAGATAAATCTCGCGATCCTTGTCGGCATCGGTTGGCGCTGACAGGTAGCCCGGCAGCGTTTGCGCATAAAGGCACATGTCGGTGATGCCTTGCACGTTGGCGTGCCCGCGCAGCGCGTTGATGCCGCCGCCGGCCATGCCCATGTTGCCGAGCAGGAGCTGGATCATCGCCGCGCAACGGATGTTCTGGGAGCCGTTCGAGTGCTCCGTAAGACCCAGTGCGTAGAGATAGCTCAGCGTCTTGTTCGCCGCAGCGGTCGTTGCGACGATCTCGCAGACCTTGAGGAAGGCGTCCTTCGGCGTGCCGCAGATCTTGTTGACCATCTCCGGCGTATAGCGCGAATAGTGCTTCTTCATCAGCTGGAAGACGCAGTTCGGATCCTGCAGGGTATCGTCAATCTTGGCGAAACCGTCGGTACCCATCTGGTACTTCCAGGTGTCCTTGCTGCCGTAGCTGCGCTTGGCTTCGTCGTAACCGGAGAAGACACCATCGTCGAAGCCGAAGCCGGGATCGATCAGGAACGCGGCATTGGTGTAATGCTTGACGTAGTCGTGATGGATCTTGTCGTTCGATAGCAGGTAATTGATGACGCCGCCGAAGAAGGCGATGTTGCTGCCCGGACGGATTGGCGCATAAATATCGGCTACGGCGGCCGTACGGTTGAAGCGCGGGTCGACGACGATCAGCTTCGCCTTGCGCGTCTTCTTGGCCTCAATCACCCATTTGAAGCCGCAGGGATGCGCTTCGGCGGGGTTGCCACCCATGACCCAGACAACGTCAGCGTTCTTGAAATCAACCCAATGGTTGGTCATTGCACCACGCCCAAAACTCGGAGCCAGACTGGCCACCGTGGGAGCGTGTCAAATACGTGCCTGGGTATCGAGCTGCGTTACGCCAAGCGTGCGCAGCATCTTGACCGTCAGATAACCACTTTCATTGGAGGCTGCGGAAGAAGCCAGTGCGCCGAAGGTCGGCCAGCGGTTCACCGTCACGCCATCCTTGTTCTGCGCCACGAAATTCTTGTCGCGATCCGCCTTCATGTGCTTGGCAATGCGCTCAATCGCGTCGTTCCACGAAATGCGCTTCCACTCATTGGTGCCTGGTTCGCGCACTTCCGGCCACTTCAGGCGGTCCTTGCTCTGCACCATATCGCGCAGGCCGGCACCCTTCGGGCACAGCGTGCCACGGTTTACAGGATTGTCAGGATCGCCCTCGATGTGGATGATCTCTGCCTGCGAATTCTTTGATTTGTCGCCGGTCGAGTAGATGAGTACGCCGCAAGACACCGAGCAATACGGACAGATGTTCCGTGTTTCGGTGGCACGGGCAAGCTTGTAAGTCCGCACCTCTGCCAGGGCTGCAGTCGGCGAGAAGCCCATTACCGCAATGGACGACCCCCCCAGCCCGGCGGAGCAGATCTTGAAGAACTGCCGCCTGTTGATTTGCATGAAATCCCTCCTTGGTTGTCTTGGCATGCGCCCGGCAGGGCGGATACCAACGGAACTAGGTGCATATTTCATGCCAGAAAAAAACCCATTTCGATTCAACGGCTTTTCTCTGAGGGCAACGGCACCTTCATGCAAGATGGGTCATTTTGTCCAGCAATGCCATGTGTGCTGCGACAATTTGTCTGACGCGTGGCACGCACCTGTTCATCAGGGCTGCGGTACCATCCGTTGGCGGTGGCTGGCGAATCTATCAGCGGGGGCGGCGTGAACAGCGAAAAAATTACGGGAGTCGTCCTGGCCGGTGGGTTGGGCCGGCGCATGGGCGGAACCGACAAGGGGCTGCAAGAGCTTAATGGACAGCCGATGGTGGCACAGGTGCTTGCCCGATTTGCACCGCAGGTCGATGAACTGGTGATCAACGCGAATCAGAATATTGCGCGCTATGGCGCATTTGGCTATCGGGTTGTGCCCGATGCGATTGCTGGTTTTGCCGGACCGCTCGCTGGCCTGCATGCGGCCCTGTCGGCCGCAGATTCGCCCTTGGTGGCGACGGTGCCCTGCGATTCGCCATTTCTGCCGACGGATCTGGTGGCCCGTTTGCATGCAGCGATGCTTGCGGCAGACACCCAGTTCGCCGTGGCGCGAACTTTTGCCCAGCCCCACCCGGTTTTCTGTCTTTGCCGGCGTGATGTCCTGCCACACCTGAGCGACTATCTGGCGCGCGGCGAGCGCCGATTCGAAGGCTGGTATGCCACGCTCAAGGTGGCGGAGGTCGCCTTTGATGACGAGGCGGCAGCCTTCGAAAATATCAATACGCGCGAGGATCTTGCCCGCTTTTCCCTCAAGCCGGAAGGAAACGACGCAGCAGCGCATTAAGAAAGCGCTGGCCGTGCTTGGTCGGTGCAATGCGTTGGGGGGTGCGTACGATAAGTCCATCGGACTCGGCCTGGCGGAGGATGGACTCGATGGTGATCAGCGGAAGCGTCGTTCTGGCCTCGAACAGTGACGGGTCGATGCCGCTATTCAGACGCAACGCGTTCATCATGAATTCGAACGGAAGATCATTGGCCCCCACCGCGAACTCTTCCTGCACCGGTTGCCCGGCCGCAACCTGCTTCAGATACTGCGCCGGCTGTTTCCAGCGCATCTGCCGCAGCACCCGATCGTGCATCGTCAGCTTGCCGTGGGCGCCGGCACCGATGCCCAGGTAGTCGCCGAAAGACCAGTAGTTCAGGTTGTGCTGGCACTGGTAGCCAGGTTGGGCAAAGGCCGAGGTTTCGTAGTGCTGGTAGCCGGCGCTGGCGAGGCGGCTTTCGATCGCCTCCTGCATGTCGGCGCAGAGGTCGCTTTCCGGTAGCTGCGGCGGTGCGGCGGCAAAGCGGGTATTCGGCTCCAGCGTCAGCTGGTAGCAGGAAAGATGTTTCGGGGCGAAGGTCAGTGCCGTCTCGATGTCGGCCATTGCTTGGGCCAGCGTCTGCTCTGGTAGCCCGTACATCAGATCGAGGTTGAAGCGCTCGAAATGGCGGGTGGCAAGTTCGATGGCGGCCTTGGCCTCCCGGTCGTCGTGGATGCGGCCGAGCGCCTTCAGGTGGCCGGGGTTGAAACTCTGAATGCCGAGGGAGAGGCGATTGACGCCGGCTTGACGGTAGGCGGCGAAGCGCTCGGCTTCGGCCGTGCCGGGGTTGGCCTCGAGGGTGATTTCGGCATCGGGAAGCAGCACGACGCGACTGCGGATAGCGGTCAGCAGTGTGTCGATGGCTTCGCCGGACAACAGGCTGGGCGTGCCGCCGCCGATGAAGATGGTCGCTACGCGCCGCCCCCAGATCAGCGGTAGTGCTGATTCCAGATCGGCAATCAGTGCTGCGACGTATTCATTTTCCGGGATGCTGGCGCCCGCCTTGTGCGAGTTGAAATCGCAATAGGGGCATTTTTCGACGCACCAGGGAATATGGATGTAGAGCGACAGCGGTGGCTGCGAGCGGAACTCCAGGGTGCCGCTGCCGCGCTTGCTGCCAGCAGGGGCGATCGGGATGACGCGCGCCATTGCCTGGTGCTCAGCGCCGGGGGCGATGCAGGCGGGCGAGCAAGGATTGCAGCGCCTGACCGCGATGGGAAACCCCGTTCTTGGTTGCCGCGTCGAGTTCGGCGGCAGTCTTGCCGAACTCCGGTACGAGGAATAGCGGGTCGTAACCGAAGCCACCCGCGCCCCGATGTGCAGCAATGATTTCGCCGTGCCATTCCCCTTCGGCGATCAGCGGCTGCGGGTCGTCGGCGTGGCGGACAAAGACAATCACCGAGACAAAATGTGCGGCGCGGTTTTCCTGCTGGGAAAGTGCTGCCAGCAGTTTTTCGTTGTTGCGGGCATCGGATTTTGGTTCGCCGGCATAGCGGGCTGACTGCACCCCCGGTGCGCCGCCAAGCGCATCGACGCACAGCCCCGAGTCGTCAGCCAGCGCCGGCAGGCCTGTGGCTCTGGCCGCGTGGCGTGCCTTGGCCAGTGCATTTTCGACGAAGGTGGCATGCGGCTCTTCTGCTTCCGTGACACCAAGCTGGTCCTGCGGAATCAACTCCCAGCCGATCGGGGCGAGGATGGCGTCGAGCTCTTTCAGCTTCTTGGCGTTGTTCGAGGCGAGGACGAGTTTCATGTTGAAGGTGTCGGTTTTGGAAAGGCGATTAACCACGGCGCTCACGGCGCATACGGCGAAACCAAAAAATCGATACTGGATTTTTCGTGTTTGTCGCCGTGCTCGCCGTGGTTCACAAAATTACTTGCTCAAAGCGCTCTTCTGGGCAGTAATCAGCTGTTCAATGCCGGCAGCGGCAAGGTCGGTCAGCTGGTCCATCTGGGCGCGGGTGAACGGCTCACCCTCAGCGGTTCCCTGCAGTTCGACGATGCCGCCAGAACCGGTCATGACGACGTTCATGTCGGTGTCGCAGCCGGAGTCTTCCGGGTAGTCGAGGTCGAGCACCGGGGCGCCCTTGTAGATGCCGACAGAGATGGCAGCCACATGGTCGAGCACCGGGTTTTCCGGCAGCTTGCCGGCGGCGACGAGCTTCTCGCAGGCGTCGTAAAGTGCGATCCAGGCACCGGTAATAGAGGCGCAGCGGGTGCCGCCATCTGCCTGGAGCACGTCGCAGTCGAGGGTGATCTGGCGCTCGCCGAGTGCCTTGAGGTCGACCACGGCACGCAGCGAGCGGCCGATCAGGCGCTGAATTTCCTGCGTGCGGCCGGTTTGCTTTCCCTTGGCCGCTTCGCGCGCGCTACGCGTATGCGTGGAGCGCGGCAGCATGCCGTATTCTGCAGTGACCCAGCCTTGCCCCTTGCCGCGCAGGAAGGGCGGCACGCTTTCCTCGACGCTGGCGTTGCACAGTACGTGGGTGTCGCCCATGCGGATCAGCACCGAGCCTTCGGCGTGGCGCGTGAAATTGCGTTCGATGACGAGTGGGCGGAGCTGGTCCGGTTGGCGTTGGCTGGGGCGCATGAGGCTTCCTTATTTCTTTGGCGAATACTTGTCGATAGTGGAACGAATCTCCTGGATGGCCTTTTCGATTTCGTCGTCGGAGAGATCCATCTTGTAGGCCGGGTTACGGCCGAATTCGTCGAGCTTGGTGGACACTTCGTCCAGCGCCATGGTTTGTGTCGACACCGTGCTTTGGGCCAGTTCGATGTAGTTGTCTTCCCAGCGCGCGACGACAACCGAAAGGTTGTCACAGTGAGCCCCACCACGGTTTTCAGCCTGGTTCATCAGGTTCGGGATGGCCTGCATCAGGTTGGTCTGTTTGAGTGAGGCGGCAATCAGATCGGGGGGCAGTGTGCCCCAGAAGCCGTCGGTTGCCAGCAGGATGACATCGCCTGCCTCCAGTGGTGTTTTGCGCGAGAACTCGATCTCCGGCGGCTGCGGCCCGCCCAGACAGCTATAGACCTTGTTGCGCTCCGGGTGGTTGGCCGCCTGCGCCTCGGTGATGACGCCTTGCTCGACCAGCATCCGGACGCGGGAGTGGTCGCGAGTCTGGTTGGCGACACGGCCGTCGCGCAACAGGTAGAGGCGTGAGTCACCCGCATGCGCCCAGTAGGCAACGTTATCCTGGATGACGCAGGCGACGAAGGTCGTGCGCGGCGAGTCGCGCAGGTTGTGGTCGGCGGCAAAATCAAGAATCGCATGGTGTGCATTCGTCATGCTGCGCTGCAGGTACAGGAACGGATCGCTCAGCGCCGGCTTGGCCTCGCGCTGGAAGGTGTCGGTCAGTGTCTGCACGGCGATCTGTGATGCGATTTCTCCGTAATAATGGCCACCCATGCCATCAGCGACAACCATCACGAGCGCATCTCGCGAATAGCAGTAGGCAATGCGATCCTCGTTATTGTTGCGCTTGCCCTGGCGACTTTCCTGATAGATGGTGAATTTCATGTGGTCTCGTTTTTCTTGAGCTTGCCAACAAGCGCTCCCAGCCACGAGCGCGATTCTTCAGCCTTGGGTTTGATGGTCGGTTTGGCGGGGGCCTCGGTCAGGGCCTTCTGCAGGGCAAAGACACTCTGTGGGCGGTAGAGGTGGTTGAGGCACAGGCACCAGTCGATGGTTTCCAGCAACTGGTCAGAATATTTCCCTTCCCAGCGGACCATTGCCGGCACTAGCTGGTCCTTGGTCTGGCGCAGGTCTGCCGCCTGTGGTGCTGAAAGTGAAATGCAGGCGTACATCGAAGCGCCGATGCTGTAGATGTCGCTCCACGGCCCCAGGCTCTCGCGCTGGTAATGCTCCGGCGAGGCAAAGCCCGGCGTGTACATCGGCTTCAGCATCGGTGTGTCGAGGGCCAGTGTTTGCCGCGCGGCGCCAAAATCGATCAGCATCGGTGTGCCGTCATCGCGCAGGTAGATGTTCGAAGGCTTCAGGTCGAGGTGCAGCAGCTTGTGTGTGTGCACTTCGCGCAGGCCATTGAGCACACGGGTAAACACGTTGCGCAGGAAGTTTTCCGAGACCGGCTTCTGGCGGCGCTGGATGTACTCCTGGAGGGTTGCTCCTTCCTCGAAATCCATGACCATGTAGACGGTTTCATTGGCACGGAAGAAGTTCAGCACGCGCACGACATTGGGGTGCGAGAGCTTGGCCAGTGCCCGGCCTTCCTCGAAAAAGCATTTCATGCCGTAGCGGAAAGCGCCGGCGTGTTCGGGAGAAATGTTTGGGGTGATCTCGCCTTCGCCGCGCAGCGCCAGGCTGTTTGGCAGATATTCCTTGATCGCCACGCGCGTTCCCTTGCTGTCGAGCGCCAGATAGACGATTGAAAAACCGCCGAGCGAAAGTTGCCGCTCGATGTGGTATTCGTCGATCTGGTAACCGGCAGGGAGTGCGTGGTTGGCTTGTTGCGCCATCTAGGTGGAGGCTATCATGTGGTTTTCAGGACATTTTCGGGGTTTGGCAGGGGCGTGTAAAGCTGAATGCACCTTGTCTCCCCTTTCGGCGGACTTCCCATGATCCAGAGCATGACCGGTTACGCGGCGAAAACCCGCGATGTAGCACATGGCTCCCTGAGCTTCGAGTTGAAAAGCGTTAACTCCCGCTTTCTTGACGTGCATTTTCGCGTTTGTGAAGAGCTGCGCATGGCCGAGCCTGCACTGCGCGAGGCCATCGCCAGCCGCGCCGGGCGCGGCAAGGTGGAGTGCCGCGTCTATTTCATGGCCGCAGCACGCGGGGCCCAGCAACTGGTGCTCAACGAGGAATTGCTGGCACAGTTGGGTGCGCTCGATCGGCAGGTGCGCTCCGGGTTGCCCGACGCGCGGGCATTGGCAGTCGGCGAAATCCTCCGTTGGCCAGGCATTTTTGGCGATGAAGCGGTCGACCAGGATGCGCTTTTGTCTGCGACCCTGGCGGTGGCGCGTGAAGCGCTTGACGATTTTGTAGCCAGCCGCGGGCGTGAGGGCGAAAAACTTAAGGCGATCATCCTCGAACGTCTGGCGCGCATGCGCGAACGTGTCGAGCAGGTGGCGCCGCATATTCCGGCCGCCCAGCAGGCCTTCCAGGAAAAGCTCAAGCAACGCCTGGTCGATGCTATTGGCAGCGCCGACGACGAGCGGGTCCGTCAGGAAGTGGTAGTGTTTGCTGCGCGTATCGATGTCGCCGAGGAACTGGCGCGCCTGGCGACCCACATGGACGAAGTCGAGCGTGTTCTCAAGCAAGGCGGTGCTGTCGGCAAGCGCCTGGATTTCCTGATGCAGGAACTCAACCGTGAAGCCAATACGCTGGGCTCGAAATCGGTGGTAAGCGAAGTGTCGCAAACGGCCATGGACCTGAAATTGCTGATCGAGCAGATGCGTGAGCAGGTGCAGAACCTGGAGTGATGCCATGAGCGGTCATCTTTATATTGTCACGGCACCGTCCGGCGCCGGAAAAACGACGCTGGTACGCATGCTGCTAGAGAACGATCCTGGCATCGGCTTGTCCATTTCGTATACCACCCGTGCGCCGAGGGTGAATGAACAGGACGGTCGTGAGTATCACTTCACCGATGCCGAGACCTTTCGCGGCATGGTTGCGCGCGGCGAGTTTCTGGAATGGGCCGAAGTGCACGGCAATTACTATGGCACTTCACGCTTGTGGATTGCCGCTGAAATGGCTGCCGGGCGCGATGTGCTGCTGGAAATTGATTGGCAGGGTGCGCAGCAGGTGCGCAAGATTTTCCCGGCGGCGATTGGTGTCTTTATCATGCCGCCATCGATGGCGGAGCTGGAAAAGCGCCTGACCGGGCGCGGCACCGACAGTGCCGAGGTCGTTGCCCGCCGATTGGCGGCTGCGCGGGACGAGATGCTGCATGTAGCTGAATTTGACTATGTTATTATCAATGACGCGTTGCAGCAGGCGCTTGGCGACCTGCTCTCGGTGGTGCGTGCTTCGCGGCTCCGGTACGAAAACCAGCGTGACCGCCATTCCGAACTGTTTAATGATCTGCTTCTTTGATTGATAGGTAATACCATGGCTCGAGTTACCGTAGACGATTGTCTCAAACGTATCCCCAACCGCTTCCAGATGACCCTGGCGGCAACTTATCGTGCCCGTCAGCTGGCCAATGGTGCGACCCCGCTGGTCGATGCCGAGAAGGACAAGCCGACCGTTGTTGCCCTGCGCGAAGTAGCCATCGGCAAGGTCGGCGTGGAAGTGCTCAAGCGCACTCAGTCCTGATAGTGTGCCGGGCGGAAGGCAAGGTGTGCACTGATGGACGCCGATACAGCCCCCGCCCGTGGGCGCGCTTCCGGATCGGCGCCCGCGCCTAGTTCGTTCCCCCATGAAGAACCCGCATTCCGGGTCTTCATCGACAGTCTCAGCTATCTCCAGCCCGACGAAATAGCCCTCGTACGCGATGCGTACGCCTTTGCCGAAGCCGCACATCGCGGCCAGAAGCGCTATTCGGGTGAACCCTACATCACACATCCGCTGGCAGTTGCCGGTGCGCTTGCCGAGTGGCGCATGGATGCGCAGGCAGTGATGGCGGCGCTGCTGCACGATGTCATGGAAGATACGACCGTCAGCAAGGCCGAAATCGCAAAAAAGTTCGGCAAGCAGGTTTCCGAGCTGGTCGATGGGCTATCCAAACTCGACAAGATCGAGTTCCAGTCACACCTGGAAGCGCAGGCCGAGAATTTCCGCAAGATGCTGATGGCCATGGCGCGCGATCTGCGCGTGGTGCTGATCAAGCTGGCCGATCGCCTGCACAACTTGCAGACGATGTCGGCGGTACGTGCCGACAAGCGCCGTCGCATTGCCACCGAAACGCTGGAAATCTATGCCCCGATCGCCAATCGCCTCGGGCTCAACAAGGTTTTTCGGGAACTCCAGGATCTGTCATTCGAGCTGATCCATCCGCTGCGCGCACGTGTCATAGCCCGCGCGCTCAAGGCGGCGCGGGGTAACCGGCGGGAGCTCCTGTCGCGCATTCTGGAAAACGTGAACACCAAAATGATCACGGCCGGCATTGCCGCCCAGGTCTTCGGCCGCGAAAAAAGCCTGTATTCGATTTACCGGAAGATGGCGGAAAAGCGTCTTTCGTTTTCACAAGTGCTCGACATCTACGGTTTCCGCGTTGTCGTCTGCGATATCCCGACCTGCTACCTCGCGCTCGGGGGCCTGCATTCGCTGTACAAGCCTGTGCCAGGCAAGTTCAAGGACTATATTGCCATTCCCAAGGTGAATGGCTACCAATCCCTGCACACGACGTTGATCGGTCCCTACGGCACGCCAGTGGAGGTGCAGATCCGCACCGAGGAAATGCATCACGTGGCACAGGAAGGGGTGGCCTCGCACTGGATCTACAAGGATTCGGAACAGAGTGGCGCGGACTTGCAGGTGAAGACGCACAAGTGGCTGCAGTCGTTGCTGGAGTTGCAGAGCGGAACACATGATTCGGCCGAGTTTCTGGAGCATGTGAAGATCGACCTCTTCCCGGATGAGGTCTATGTGTTTACCCCCAAGGGCCAGATCATGGAATTGCCGCGCGGTGCGACGGCCGTCGATTTCGCTTACATGGTGCATACCGATATCGGTAATCGCTGCGTTGCGGCGCGCATCAACCACGAGCTGATGCCCTTGCGGACCGAGCTGAAAAATGGCGATCAGGTCGAGATCATTACCGCTGCGCACGCCAATCCCAATCCAACCTGGCTGTCGTATGTCCGCACTGGGCGGGCTCGCAGCAAGATTCGCCATTTTCTCAAGGCAGTTCAGCATGAGGAATCGGCGCAGCTTGGCGAAAATCTGCTCAATCAGGAGCTGCAACACCTGGGGATCGCCGCCGCTGATGTGCCGCCCGCCAGTTGGGAAGAGCTGGTGCGCGATGCCGGCAACCGTACGATGAAGGAAATTTATACCGATATCGGCCTGGGCAAACGCATCGCGGCCGTGGTTGCCCGGCGCCTCCTTTCCAGGGAAACCGGGCTGATCGAGGAGTTGCCGCAGTTGTCGACCGTTGTCATCCGTGGCACGGAAGGCATGGCCATCCAGCTGGCACCCTGTTGCCAGCCGATTCCTGGCGATCCGATCATCGGTTCGATTCGCAAGGGGCAGGGGCTGGTCATTCATGCCCACGATTGCCCGAGCATCCTCAAATCACGCAGCAACGAGCCGAAAAAGTGGATTGATGTCGAGTGGCAGCCGGCGGAAGGCAAACTTTTCGAAGCGCGCATCCGGGTGACGGCCAAAAATGCGCGTGGGGTGCTCGCCCAGATGGCGACGGCGATCGCCGAAGCCGGTTCGAACATTGAAAACGTCAGCATGGAAGAAAAGACACCAGGGCTTTACACCACCCTGCAGTTTGCCGTGCAGGTCAGCAACCGGGTTCACCTTGCCCGCGTCATGCGCAGCCTGCGCCACGTTTCGGAAGTTGTTCGCATCACGCGGGTGCGCGGGGAGTAAGCGCTTGAGGGTTGCCGTTCTTGGCGCCGGCGTGGTCGGTGTCGCCAGTGCCTGGTATCTCTCCCGCGCCGGGCACGAGGTGACGGTCTTCGACCGGCAGCCGGGCGCCGGTCTTGAAACCAGTTTTGCCAACGGCGGCCAGATTTCCGTTTCGCACGCCGAGCCGTGGGCCAATCCGCATGTCCTGCCGAAAGCACTGAAATGGCTGGGGCGCGAAGATGCGCCGCTGCTCTTTCGGGCACGCTGGGACCCAGCTCTTTTTTGCTGGATGCTGAAATTTCTCGCCGAGTGCACGCCCGGCCGGACCCGTGAAAACATGCGCAACATCGTTGCCATGGCGTTGTACAGTCGTCAGCAGCTGGCCTTGCTGCGCCAGGAAACCGGCATCGCCTACGATCAGCTGACGCGCGGAATCCTCCATTTCTATACCGATGTCTGTGAATTGGAACGGGCGACCCAGGCGGCGGCCATCATGCGCGAGTTCGGCTGTGAGCGGCAGTCGCTGACCGTCGATGAGTGCGTCAACATTGAGCCCGCACTGGCCTCGGCAAGACCCTTGCTGGTTGGTGGTGATTACACGGCGGCGGACGAATCGGGCGATGCCCACAAATTCACCCGCGAACTGGCCTCGCTGGCAGCAGCGCAAGGCGTTGAATTTAGCTACGGACAGACGGTGGCGCAGATCGAGACTGCCGGCGGCAGGGTCACTGCTTTCCTGGTTGGTGGCGAGCGTGTTGTGGCCGACGCCTATCTCGTCGCAGGCGGCAGTTGGTCGCCGGCCTTGCTGGCGCCGCTCGGTATCCGCTTGCCGATTTATCCGGCCAAAGGCTACTCGGCAACGCTGGCCCTCTCCGAGGCAAGCATTGCACCTGCGGTCAGTCTGACTGATGACGGCTACAAGATTGTTTTCTCCCGTCTCGGCAAGCGCTTGCGCGTTGCCGGTACGGCAGAGTTCAATGGCTTCAATACTGAACTCAATCCGGTGCGCTGCGCGGCATTGATCCGCCGGGCAAAACAGATCTTTCCGGAATTGCACACGATTGGCGAGCCTGAGTTTTGGTGCGGGCTGCGCCCGGCGACGCCATCCAACGTACCGTATATCGGGCGTACCCGCCTGCCCAATCTGTGGGTCAACGCCGGCCACGGTACCCTCGGCTGGACAATGGCCTGCGGCTCCGGGGCGGCAATTGCCGATCTCATGTCCGGGCGACGGCCAGAACCTGATTTCCCGTTTCAATAAGTGGTTATAACAATATCCTTGGAGACAGCATGCAGAACACCATCAATGAGGCCGTCCTTTACGAGGTGCGCGACCGTGTCGCTCATCTGACCCTCAACCGGCCGAAATCGCTGAATGCGCTCAACCTCGACATGATCGAGGCTTTGCGCGTTAGCAGTGCCCGTGCCGAGGCCGATCCGCAGGTACGCGCAATCTTGATTACGGGCGCTGGCGAGCATTTCATGGCCGGTGGTGACCTCAAGTGGTTCCGTGAACAACTGGCCTTGCCAGCACAGGAGCGACAGCCGCTGTTCGAGCGTACGATCAGCGACGTGCACCAGACAACCCTGCAGTTGCGCCGTGCCGAAAAACCTGTGGTGGCTGCCGTACGTGGCGCTGTCGCGGGTTTTGGCCTGTCGCTGATGCTAGCGGCAGATCTCGCACTGGCCGCCGACGACGCCTATTTCACGCTGGCTTATTGCAATATCGCCCTTTCCCCCGATGGTGGGGCTACCTGGTCGCTGCCGCGTACGGTCGGCATGAAACGAGCAATGGAAATCGCCCTGCTGGGCGATCGTTTTGATGCCCGACAGGCGCTGGAATGGGGCATGGTCAACCGTGTCGTCGCCGGTGCCGACCTGTTGCCACAGGCGCAAGCACTGGCACTGCGCCTGGCTGCAGGTCCGGCAGAAGCATTGGCGCACACCAAACGGCTGCTCAGCGCCTCCTTCAATGCGACGCTGGCCGAACAACTGCATGCCGAGCAGTGCGCCTTTGCTGCCTCGGGCGTCAATCCGGATTTCAGCGAGGGGTTGGCGGCTTTCTTCGAAATGCGGCCGGCGAAATTCGGCGTGGACTGACGCGGCGGCGCCATGTGGATCGATACCCACTGCCATCTCGATGCCGCCGAATTTTCGGCGGACCGGGATGCTGTTGCGGCAGCAGCAAGGCAGGCGGGGGTCGACACGATCATTGTCCCGAGCGTCGCCGTCGCCAACTTCGCTGAAGTACGCGATTGCTGCGCGCGCTATCCCGGTTGCCTGCCGGCCTATGGCATCCACCCGATGTATACACCGCAGGCGGCTGAAGGTGACCTGCTCGTGTTGCGCGAGTGGCTGCACCGGGATCGCCCGGTGGCTGTCGGTGAAATCGGTCTGGACCATTTCGTTGCCGGCCTGGACCCGGCCAGGCAGGCTTTTTTCTTCGTCGAGCAGCTGAAATTGGCGCGCGAGTTCGAGCTGCCGGTACTGCTGCATGTGCGCCGTGCCATCGACCCGATTCTCAGGGAGCTCCGCCGCTACCGGGTCTGTGGCGGTATTGCTCACGCTTTCAATGGCAGCCGGCAGCAGGCGGACGCCTTCATCGACCTCGGTTTCAAGCTGGGATTCGGCGGTGCCATGACCTGGCAGCGGGCAACGCGGCTGCGTGCGCTGGCGGCGCAGTTACCGCACGATTCGATCGTCCTCGAAACCGATGCGCCCGACATCCCCCCGGAATTTGCCCCCCGGAGCCGACCGGATGGGCGTGCGCGGAATGAGCCGGTGCTGCTGCCTGATATTGCGGAAACGCTGTCTCAATTATGGGACATGCCGCTTGCCGAAGTCGCAAAAATTACCTCACAAAATGCCAGAAACATCCTGGCGAACATCACGCAATGATCCAATAGGCGCGGGTTTGCGCACCATGTCGGTGCTGTGCACTTGCGCTTTATCAACATTCCCCCAAAAAAAATGGGGATTTTTTTTGCCGTTGATTTGTATCAAAAGAAATATCTCAAAGCGGGCATAGATTTGTCGCCTGATTCAAAACCCCGCGTGGTAACCCATGGATATTTCAAGTGTGATCGTCGGAGCCCGGCCCGAAGGGGCGCAGCAGGTTAAAGCGCTGCTTGAGGCTATGGACGGTGTCGAAGTGCATACGGTGGCCGAGGATGGCCGGATGATCGTTACGATCGAAACTGCTTCCGAGCAGGACACCGTAAAAACCTACGAGGTGATTTCTGTGCAACCGGGCGTTCTTTCGGTTGCCATGGTCTATCACCAAGTTGAATCTGATCCTGATGAGGAGGTCTGAGAAATGAAGCTGACGCGACGTGATTTCATTAAAAGCAATGCGGTAGCGGCTGCCGCTGCCACGGCTGGTATTACGGTTCCCGGCCTGGTACAAGCCGCTCCGCCCAAGGGCGCTGACGGCGTACGCTGGGACAAGGGCGCCTGCCGTTACTGCGGTACCGGTTGCGGTGTGCTGGTCGGCACCAAGGATGGACGCATCGTCGCCACTCAGGGCGACCCGGAGGCGCCGGTTAACCGCGGCCTCAACTGCATCAAGGGTTACTTCCTTTCGAAGATCCAGTACGGTAAAGACCGTCTGACGCAGCCGCTGCTGCGCATGAAGAATGGTCAGTACGACAAGAACGGTGACTTTGCCCCGATCTCGTGGGACAAGGCTTTCGACATCATGGCCGAGAAGACCAAGGCGGCACTCAAGGAAGGTGGCCCGAAGAACGTCTGCATGTTCGGCTCCGGCCAGTGGACGGTCTGGGAAGGCTATGCCGCCGCCAAGCTGTTCAAGGCTGGCTTCCGCTCCAACAACATTGACCCTAATGCTCGCCACTGTATGGCCTCGGCCGTCGTTGGCTTCATGCGTACCTTCGGTATCGACGAGCCGATGGGCTGCTACGATGATATCGAGCACGCCGATGTGTTCGCCCTGTGGGGTTCGAACATGGCCGAGATGCATCCGATCCTGTGGTCGCGCATCACCGACCGCCGTCTGACGGCCAAGCACGTCAAGATCCATGTGCTGTCGACCTTCACTCACCGTTCCTGCGAACTCGCTGACAGCGAACTGATCTTCAAGCCGAACTCCGATCTGGCGATCCTCAACTACATCGCCAACTACATCATCCAGAACAACGCGGTGAACAAGGACTTCGTCACCAAGCACGTTAAGTTCAAGAAGGGCGTCACCGACATCGGCTACGGCCTGCGTCCGAACCACCCGCTCGAGAAGGTCGCCATGAACAACGGCTACCCGGGCGAAGATGGCAAGCCGAAGGGCAACCCGATGGCGGCCAGCGACATCACCTTCGAGGAATTCGCCCAGTTCGTCTCCGAGTACACGGTCGACAAGGCGCACGAGATTTCCGGCGTGCCGAAGGATCGTCTGGAAGCGCTGGCCAAGGCCTACGCCGACCCGAAGACCAAGGTCACCTCGTTCTGGACCATGGGCTTCAACCAGCACGTGCGCGGCACCTGGGTGAACAACATGATCTACAACGTCCACCTGCTGGTGGGCAAGATCTCCGAGCCGGGCAACAGCCCGTTCTCGTTGACCGGTCAGCCGTCCGCCTGCGGTACGGCACGTGAAGTGGGTACTTTTGCCCACCGCCTGCCGGCCGACATGGTCGTCATGAATCCGAAGCACCGGGAACTGTCAGAGAAGCTGTGGAAGCTGCCGGCCGGTACCATTCCGGAGTGGGTCGGTTATCACGCCGTGCTGCAGTCGCGCATGCTCAAGGACGGCAAGATCGGCTTCTTCTGGTCGACCACCACCAACAACATGCAGGCCGGTCCGAACATCAACGAGGAAGTCTATCCGGGGTGGCGCAATCCGAAGGCCTTCGTGGTGCACTCGGATGTCTATCCGACCGTTTCCGCAATGTCGGCTGATCTGATCCTGCCATCAGCGATGTGGATGGAAAAGGAAGGCATGTACGGCAACGCCGAGCGCCGTGGCCAGATGTGGCGTCAGCAGGTCAAGGCGCCAGGTGAGGCCAAGTCCGATCTGTGGCAGTACATGGAATTCTCCAAGCGCTTCAAAGTTGAAGAAGTCTGGCCGGCCGAACTGCTCGACAAGATGCCGGAGTACAAGGGCAAGACCCTGTTCGACGTGCTCTACGCCAACAAGGACACGACCAAGTGGGGTCTCGATGACGTCAAGGCAGTCAATGCCCACGCCATCAAGGACTACATGAACGATGAGTCCAAGGCTTACGGCTTCTATGTGCAGAAAGGGCTGTTCGAGGAATATGCCAGCTTTGGTCGTGGCAAGGCACACGATCTGGCTGATTTTGACACTTATCACAAGGCGCGTGGGCTGCGTTGGCCGGTCATCGATGGCAAGGAAACGCTGTGGCGCTTCCGCGAAGGCTACGACACCTATGTGCCGAAGGGTGAGGGCGTTCGCTTCTACGGCTTCCCGGATGGCAAGGCCGTGGCCTTTGCGCTGCCCTACCAGCCGGCTGCCGAGCCACCGGATAACGAATTCGACCTGTGGCTGTGTACCGGTCGTGTGCTGGAGCACTGGCACACCGGTTCGATGACCCGCCGCGTGCCCGAGTTGTACAAGGCCGTTCCAGACGCCGTCGTCTTCATGAACCCGGAAGATGCGAAGAAGCGCGGTCTGAATCGCAACGACGTGGTCAAGGTGGCTACCCGCCGTGGCGAGATCCAGTTGCGGGTCGAAACCAAGGGCCGTAACAAGCCGCCAGTCGGTCTCGTCTTCGTACCGTTCTTCGACGAGCACCGCCTGGTCAACAAGCTGACCCTGGACGCCACTTGTCCGCTCTCGAAAGAGACCGACTTCAAGAAGTGTGCGTGTAAGGTGGTGAAGGCCTGAAATAGGCCTTCAGCAGACGGATAAGGCAATCAGGGAGTGCCGGGCTGAAGGAGGGGCAGCGTAAGTTGTCCCTCCTGCCGGCTGACCGATATGGCTAATACCGACGATATCAAACCAACGGCCGTGCGCAAGTCTGCGCCCGCGCGCCGCCAGTTCATCTTCGACACCGCACGTATGGCGTGCGGCGTCGGCATGCTCGGGCTGGGCTTGGGGCTTTATGCCAAGCAGGCAAAGGCGTTGCCGGCGATGGCCTTGCGTCCGCCGGGGGCGTTGGCTGAACACGACTTTCTCGGTGCCTGCATCCGTTGCGGAATGTGCGTGCGTGATTGTCCGTATGACACCTTGAGCCTGGCTACGCCGGAAACCCCGGTGGCTACCGGGACCCCATTTTTCACAGCACGCAGTGTGCCGTGTGAAATGTGCGAAGACATCCCTTGCGTCAAGGCCTGTCCGACAGGTGCGCTCGACCACAGTCTGACCGACATCAACAAATCCCGCATGGGGCTAGCGGTGTTGATCGACCACGAAACCTGCCTGAATTTCCTGGGCTTGCGGTGTGATGTCTGTTACCGCGTCTGCCCGGTGATTGACAAGGCAATAACGCTGGAACTGGTGCCGAATGCGCGTACCGGACGACATGCGATGTTCCTGCCGACGGTGCATTCCGATCATTGCACCGGCTGTGGCAAGTGTGAAAAAGCCTGCGTGACGGAAGAAGCCTCGATCAAGGTTTTGCCTGTGGCGATGGCCAAAGGCTCCTTGGGTAAGCATTACCGTCTGGGCTGGGATGAACAGACAAAATCTGGTGGCTCGCTGATCGACGAGAAGAGCATGGTTGATCTCCCCGATCGCCTGCCGGAAGGCATGAAACTGCCGGGGCATTACGATCCGGGCAGCGGTGCGACGGCTGCACCGGGCGCAATTCAGGGTGCAAACCCTCCGGGCATGCCAGGGAGCAGCGCAGGGCCCGTCCCCAGTGCGCCGCCTGGCTTGGGTAGTCCATCGGTACCTGCGTCGCCTCCGGGCATGCCAGGTTCCGTTGCGGGTAAGGTTCCCAGTCATCCTCCAGGTTTGGGAGGTGGAAAATGAGTGCCAAGGGTGTCGGTGCTGAGGCGCTGCAAGCAAAGGGGTGGTTTGGCGCCAACAAATGGTTGTTGCTGCGTCGCATCTCGCAGTTGTCGATTCTTGGGCTGTTTCTGCTTGGCCCATTGGCGGGCCTCTGGCTCGTCAAAGGCAACCTGGCCTATAGCTACACGCTCGGCGTATTGCCATTGACCGATCCGTATGTGGCCCTGCAGTCGTTGCTGACCGGGCACGTACCGGAAAAGCTGGGTTTGATAGGTGTAGCCATCGTGCTGGTTTTCTATTTTCTTGTCGGAGGTCGGGTTTATTGTTCCTGGGTCTGTCCGGTCAATATTGTCACCGACACGGCTGGCTGGCTGCGCCGCCGTCTGGGTATCAAAGGCAGTGTGCATCTTGCCCGCGAAACCCGTTACTGGATTCTTGGCATGACGCTGCTCGGCTCTGCCGTGACCGGCGTAGTGCTGTGGGAATTGATCAATCCGGTCTCAATGTTGCACCGTGGGTTGATCTTCGGCATGGGTATGGCGTGGGCAATCGTGCTCGCCGTTTTTCTGTTTGATCTGTTTGTCATGAGTCGGGGCTGGTGTGGGCGACTCTGTCCTGTAGGTGCCTTCTACGGGATGATCGGCAAGCGCAGTCCGCTGCGTGTTTCTGCTACGGAGCGTTCGGCATGCAACGATTGCATGGATTGTTTTGAAGTCTGTCCTGAGCCGCAAGTCATTCGGCCCGCCCTGAAAGGGGCTGCTAGCGGTGCCGGGCCTGTAATTCTTGCGTCTGCCTGTACCAATTGCGGACGTTGCATTGATGTTTGTTCCAAGGATGTATTCCGGTTCGGAAGCCGTTTCAACAACGCGATTCCGGTAAGCGAGACGAGCGGCCTGCAAGCCGCTGCGTCTGGCAAATGATGATTTAGTGATTCAACTTCAAGTGGAGGGACTGTCGATCATGAAAAACCAGCTCAAACTCTCGATGGCCGTTTTGGCCGCCTGCTTCACCTTCTCTGCTGTCGCTGCTGATGGAGCGAAGTCGATGCGTGGCCTTGATGTCGCCGCACCTGATCCGGTGGCGGCTGACAAGGCTTATGTTGGAGCGCGTCCTGGCACGCAAAAGCCGATTGCTCGTACCTTTAGTACGCAACCACCGGTGATCCCGCATGCCGTTGAGAATTTCGACGAAATCAACCTGGAAACCAATCAGTGCATGGATTGCCACAGTGCGGCAACGTACGAGAAGAAGAAGGCCCCGAAGCTCGGCGATAGCCACTTCTTGACCCGTGACGGCGCCAAGCTGCCGGAAGGCTCTGCCGGGCGTTACAACTGCACGCAGTGTCATGTGCCGCAGGTCGATGCGCCGCCGCTGGTGGACAACGCTTTCCAGGGCGACGTGAAAGCAGCCGCCAAGAAGCCGACCAAGAAGAACTGAGCGCGCTTGTTTTGCATTAACCTTGCCGCAATCGTGCGTGGCTGTGGCAAGGGATCAGACGGGGGGCTCAGGCTCCCCGTTTGGCTTTCAGGAAACCCGAATAGCCTTTGTTGGGCAGGGTGAGACGCAGGCGCCGCAGCCGGTGCATTGCGTGCTGTCGATCTCCGGCAGCGAGATCCCGCCCAATTGTGGCCGGAAGCGGATCGCACCGACGTCGCACTGCTCGCCGCAGATTCGGCATTCAATCTGGCGACGTGCCAGACAGGATTCCCCAATAACGGCTCGAATAGCCCATGCGGGTGTCGTGGCATCTTCTCTGATAAGCGCTTTCGGCACGCAGGCGGCAACACAATCTGCGCAGAAGGTGCATTCGCCAAGCGAGAAATCCACCGTCGGGTAACCGCCGTCACCCTGTTTGATGATGCGTGTCGGGCAGGCGCGGGCACAGTCACCGCAGCGGGTGCAGACGGCGGAAAAGTCGGCTTCCGCGAGTGCCCAGGGGGGGCGCACCCCGGCCGTGTGAACAGAAACCTTGCCGCGCAGAAAATTTCGTCGGCTGCTTGGGCTACTCATTGTCAGTTCCATGAACAAGGGCGGGAAACATTACTCGGCCTTTTTCTCATGTTGCCGGAAATCGTGCAATTCCCGGAGTCGAAATCTACTGCTGTTTGGCTTTGATATTCCTATCAGCGCCTGGACTGGGGGGCAGCTATAAAAAAAGCGGCGCCGAAGCGCCGCTCTTTATACCGGAGGCCGTGATGATTACTGCTTGGCCGCCTTGATGTCGCCGTCAGCACCGATACCGAGGGTGTAGCCCATCGACACGTGGTGGAAGCGGCCGCTGGCCTTGTCGGCGTGGATGGCGATGCCCATCGGCACAGCCTTGCCAGCCGCTACGGCACCCGCCAGCTTGCGGGTAAAGGTGACGGTATATTCGCCGCCCTTGTTCTCGCCGGTTGCAGTGACACCTGCAGTGCCGCCTTCCATCTTGCGCGAGTCGCTGACCGAGCCGTCGACGGCCTTGGCACCCTTGGCACTCTTCCACTGCATCAGCTCGTAGGCACCGGTCTTCGAGTACTTTGTCTTCTTGTCGTCAGCGCCCGGCATGGTGCGGGCATCCGTGTGGCAGGTGGCCCAGCAACCGACCTGAGCAGCGGCCACCGGCTTGCCGCCGGCATCGAGGGTGACTTGGTCGTTTGCGAACATGACGGTTGCCTTGACGTCGTTTTCCTTGTCGCCGTGGTCAAAGCCCCCGGCCGGCGCCTTGAAGGTCAGGCGGACATACAGGTTGCTGGCGTCGTAGGCGGTCTGTACGGCTACCGGGAAGTTCATGGTCTTCGGGGCGCCAGCAGGCTCAATTTCCTTGCCGGAGAGCTTCTTCATTTCGAAGTTGAGGCCACCTTTCTCTTCGTGGCAGCCAACACAGCTTTCACCCTTGACCAGGCCGGTGCGGCCGCTGTGGTCAGACTTCTTCAGGACCCACTCGATCGGCGTTACGCCCGCGTGAAATACCTGCACGTCGCGCTTTGGCACCTTGGACCAGTCAGGTGCAGCGAAGGCAGCGGAGGAACCGAGGGCGAGAACGGCGCCCATCACGGACAGCGAAAGGATCGATTTTTTCATTGTTGCCTCTCCATTAAAGATTGTTTCCTAACGGTGCAACGGCCTGTCAGGTTGACAGGCCGCAGCAAACTCAAATCATGCTGACAAGAGCGGATTATTCGTCCTCGTCGTCTTCCGGCATGTTCTTCGGCTTGTGGTGCGCGATACCTTTATGGCAGTCGATACAGGTCTTCTTGTCGTCGAGCGCGATCTTGTGCATTTTGGCCGCACGCGCCTTCTGCTTTTCGATGTTCATGTAGTCAAAAGAGTGGCAGTTGCGGCACTCACGTGAGTCGGCAGCCTTCATCCGCGCCCATTCGTTCTGCGCCAGACGCAGGCGGTTTGCCTCAAACTTTTCCTTGGTATCGATGGTTCCCATGATCTTGCCGTAGACTTCTTTCGAGGCCTGGATCTTGCGGATCATCTTGTAGGTCCAGTCCTTCGGCACATGGCAGTCGGAACAGACGGCACGAACGCCGGTGCGGTTCGTGTAGTGGATGGTCTCTTTGTACTCGACATAAACGTTGTCACGCATCTCGTGGCAGCTGATGCAGAATTTTTCGGTGTTGGTCGCTTCGAGCACGGTATTGAAACCGCCCCAGAACACGACGCCGGCCGCGAAACCGACTACAAGCAGTGTCAGCAGCGAGTACTTGACGCTCGGTCGGCGCAGATTGGCGAAGAAACCGCCTTGATTGTCAGACATTTTGAGAAACCCCTCTCGTCATCTTTATAGAATTTTGCTGGCCTGCCGCTACGCGAAGGCCGCCATGAGTGGAGGGGAGTCTATCCACCTACTGCCCGTAAGGGTTTGATCTAGGTTAACAAATCCCTAATTTCGGTAGGGGGGAACGTCAGCGTCAGCGTGGCGCTGGCCGCTGGCTGGCCTCCTTTGCCTGGGTGATGGCGGCCGCTATCGCCTCAGCTTCCTCGGAGCCCGGCTCCAGCTGCGGCAAAACCTTTTCCCAGTAGGCGACGGACGCCTTGAAATCACCCCGTTCACCGGCAGCAGCACCGGCTAGAAGCAGAACCTGGGGATCCTCGGGAGCCAGTTTCAGCGCCTTGTTGATCAACTCTGTTGGCTTGCCCTTGAAGCCTTCGCCGGATATCGCCAGTAGTTCGGCGTAGTCGGCGAGCAGGGTTGGGTCCTTTTCCACCAGCGTGGTGGCGTGGCTGTAGGCTTCAGCAGCTTCCGGATAGCGCCCCATCATCTTGTAGGAGCGGGCGAGCATGACCCAGCCCTTGGGGTCGTCGGGGTTCTCCTTCAGCCGTGCCGCCAGTTTGCTGACCATGCCTTCGATCTGGGCTGCGGTGACTTGCTGGTGGGGTTTCGTCTGTTCGGGGTTGAGTGCCTGCGGCTGGCCAAGCAGGGCGTAGCCGCCGAGTCCCGCGATGGGAAGTAGCAGGCAGACAAGCACGGCGGTCTTGCGGCTGGGAGCCGACTCTTTGCCCGGCAGGAGCTCTGGCTTGACGTCTTCGAGCAGGCGGCGTTGCAACTCGGTCCTGGCCTGTTCGAAATCAGCGGCGGTCAGGGAACCTTCGTCGCGTTCGGCTTCAAGCTCAGCCAGCTGGTCACGGAAAATATCAAGGTTGATGGCGCTGCGGTCGACGCCGGCCTCGGTTGCGCCTTTCGGTCGACGCAGCAGCGGAATGGCGAGCAGGATGGCAGCGGCGACGGTCATCAGCGTCGCCAGGGCGATAAAAGTGGTCATTGCGGTTTGCTACCTTGGCTGTCCTGGGAGGCGGCGAGCAGCGCGTCGACCTGCCGTTGCTCCTCAGGGGAAAGGTCGGAATCGGAAATTGCGTCGTTGCGTCGGCGGAGGTAACGAACCAGCACCGTCAGGCCAATAACCAGAAGCAGGCCGGGGCCAAGCCAGAGCAGAATGGTCGTTCCCTTCATCGGCGGGCGATAGCGGACAAAATCGCCGTAGCGCGCGACCATGAAATCGAGAATTTCCTGGTCAGAGCGCCCTTGGCTGATCATCGTGCGTATCTCGCGACGGAAATCGTTGGCGAGATCGGCATTTGAGTCGGCGATGGTCTGGTTCTGGCAGACGAGGCAGCGCAATTCGGCCGAAATGGCCATCAGACGCTTCTCCGTCAGCGGGTCGGCAGCAAGTGGCGCAGCCTCCTTTGCATAAACCGGATTAAGCGCAGAGACACAGAGCGCACAGAGAAAGGCAAGAAGAAGGAAGCCAGAAACTGTTTTACTTCTGGGTCTCTGAGTCTCTGTGATGAATGGTGTTGCCATCATTTATTCAGCTCCGCTACCAACGGCAGGATCTTGGCTGACAAGATATCCGGGGTGACCGGGCCAGTATGCTTCATGCGGATGATGCCGGTCTTATCGATGATGTAGGTCTCCGGAACGCCATAGACGCCGTAGTCGATGCCGACGCGACCGTCGAGATCCAGTACTGAAAGCTGGTAGGGGTCGCCGTGCTGCCTCAGCCATTTGGCGGCGCGCTCGCGGGCCAGCTTCGCTTCCGTTTCGGCATCGGTCTTGCTCATGTCGGTTTCACCGTCGCCGCGCACTTCCTTGTAGTTGAGCCCAACCACCGGCACGATGCCCTTTTTGCCGAGATCGACGAGGATCGGGTGTTCCTGGCGACAGGAAACGCACCACGAAGCCCAGACGTTGAGCAGCCAGACCTTGCCCTTCATGTCCTCGGGGCCAAACTTCCTGTCCGCGCCGAGGACCGGCAGCGAGAAGGCGGCGGCGGGCTTGCCGACCAGCGGTGAGGGGACATCACGTGGATTCAGGTTGAGGCCTACGGCGAGCAGGACAACGAGTGCGGCAAAGCCGACCAGGGGCCAGAGAAACTTGTTCATGCGGGTAACCTGTTTTCAGTGCTGACCGGAGCACTGGTGCGTGCCCGGATACGGTAGCGGCGGTCAAGAATGGCGAGCAGGCCACCGAGTGCCATCAGCACGCAGCCGCCCCAGATCCAGTCGACAAAAGGTTTGTGATAGACCCGTACCGCCCACTCGCCTTCCGGCAGCAGACGGTCAATCGGTTCGCCCAGCGACACGTAGAGATCGCGCAGCACCCCCGCATCAATGGCCGCTTCGGTCATCGGCATCCCGGAAGAGGCATAAGTGCGTTTCTCCGGATACATCTTGCGTACCAATTTGCCATTCTTCGACAGGTCGAAATCTCCCGCCAGCGCCGCGTAATTTGGCCCCTTCACTTCATGGACACCGTTGAACCGGAACTCATAACCGGCGACGCTGACCGTCTCGCCCGGGGCCATCTTCACGTCCTTCTCTTCCTGGTAGCTTTGCACCATGGTGACGCCGACGACGAAAACGGCAATGCCGATATGCGCCAGGTGCATGCCGAAAAAGTGGCGTGGCTGCTTGAGCGCTGCGGTGATGAAGGGGCGCCCGCCACGGGTTGATTGCACGCGGTCGACAAAATTGATCGCACCGGCAAAGACGATCCAGGCGGCAAGCAGTATGCCCAGTGCCGTCAGCGGTTTCCAGCTGCCATAGATGAACGGGAGGACAATGGCCACGACGATGGCGGCAACAAAGGCCCAGCGCAAGGTGCGCATCAGTTCAGCAGCATTGGCTTCCTTCCAGCGGGCGAAGGGCCCGACACCCATCAGGAACAGGGCAGGCACCATCAATGGTGCGAAGACGGCATCGAAGTAGGGCGGGCCGACCGAAATCTTGCCGGCGCCGAGGGCATCGATCAGCAATGGGTAGAGCGTGCCGAGCAGGACCGAGGCGCACGCTACGACCAGCAAGACGTTGTTGGTGAGCAGCAAGGATTCTCGTGAGACCACGGCAAAGCGGCCGCCGAGCCCGACCTTCGGTGCACGCCAGGCAAACAGCGCCAGCGATGACCCAATGACGGTCACGAGGAAGGTCAGAATGAAGATGCCGCGCGTCGGGTCAGTGGCAAAGGCGTGAACCGAAGTCAGCACCCCCGAGCGAACCAGGAAAGTGCCAAGCAGCGACAGCGAGAAGGCCGCGATTGCCAGGAGGACTGTCCAGTTTTTGAAGCTGCCGCGTTTTTCGGTAACCGCCAGGCTATGAACCAGCGCCGTACCGACCAGCCAGGGCATGAACGAGGCGTTTTCAACCGGATCCCAGAACCACCAGCCGCCCCAGCCCAATTCGTAATAAGCCCACCACGATCCCATGGCGATACCCAGCGTCAGGAATATCCAGGCTGCCGTCGTCCAGGGGCGCGACCAGCGCGCCCAGGCGGCGTCTAGCTGGCCGGACAGCAGCGCCGCAATGGCGAAGGCAAAGGCGATCGAGAAACCGACGTAGCCCATGTACAGCAGCGGCGGATGGATGACGAGCCCCGGGTCCTGCAACAGCGGGTTCAGGTCGCGCCCCTCTGCGGCGCCGGGGAGCAGCCGTTCGAAGGGGTTGGAGGTGAACAGGATGAAGAGCAGAAAACCGGCAGTGACCAGCCCGAGTGTTGCCAGCACCCTTGCCACCATGGCTTCCGGCAGCTGCCGCGAGAGCAGGGTGACGGCAAAGGTCCACCAGCCGAGCAAGAGCACCCAGAGCAGCAGCGAACCCTCGTGGCCGCCCCAGACACCGGCAATGCGGTACTGGATGGGTAGCAGCGAGTTCGAGTGGTTGGCAACGTAGCTGACCGAGAAATCGTTGGTGACAAAAGCCCAGGTCAGGCAGCCGTAGGCGATGGTGAGCATCAGCGCTGCTGTCTGCGAGGCCGGACGAGCAAAGCCGATCCATGCCAGGCGGTTGCGGTGGGCGCCGACAAGCGGCAGGATGCCCTGCAGCAGCGAAATGACGAGCGCGAGGATGAGCGCGAAGTGACCGAGTTCGGGGATCATTTTTTGCCGTTTCAGTAAGCGGGCTTGGTAGCCGGGGCGGTGCTGGCGGGCGAGGTTGCGCCTTCCGGTTTCGCCTTGCTGGCGTCGGCGCGTGCCTGGGCGTCGCCAAGCGCCTTGGCGGCTTCCGGCGGCATGTAATTTTCGTCGTGCTTGGCCAGTACTTCGGTCGCAACGAAGCGGCTGTTGCCAGCGTCCATCTTGCCTTGTGCGACGACACCTTTTCCTTCCTTGAACAGGTCAGGGAGGATGCCCTTGTAGGCGACCGGGATGTCCTTTTCCGTGTCAGTGACGATGAAGCCGATGGTGACACCGTCAGCCTCGCGTTTGACCGAACCCTCCTTGACCATGCCGCCGATGCGGAACGGTTTGCCCTGTGGCGCCTTGCCGGCGGCGACGTCGGTCGGCGAAATATAGAGGGCGATATTGCTGTTCAGTGCGTTGAGTACGAGGACGGCCGCGAGACCGAGGGCGGCGAGGCCGCCGACTATTAGGGCAATGCGTTTCTGACGGGCTTTCAATTACTGCTCCTTGTTACGATCAGTTGCCCGGCTTTGACGCTTCAAGCGGGCAACGAGACTCTTTCGACGCTGAATAGCCACGATCGGTTCAACAATCATGATCAAAGCGTTTACGCCGAACGACCCCCAGACATAGACGCCATAGCCGCCCATGGCCAGAAACTCGGAAAAACTATTCCAGTGAATGGTCATTTGCTCACCCCTTGGCCTTCGGCCGCGAGCACTTCCTTGACCCATTCGGTGCCGCGTTCGCGTTCAAGCATGATGCTGCGCGCCCGGTAGAGCGCGATGGCGATGCTGTACATCCAGAAACACAGCGCCATCAACAGCATGCCCCAGAGCATCAATGCGGCCATTGATGGCGACTTGGTCAGGCTGACCGACGAACCCTGATGCAGGGTGTTCCACCACTTGACCGAGAAATAGATGATCGGGATGTTCACCACGCCGACCAGGGCCAGCACAGCCCCCGCCTTGTCAGCACGACGCGGGTCGTCGATCGAGGCCTGCAGGGCGATGAAGCCGATGTAGAGGAAGAGCAGGATCAGTTCCGAAGTCAGGCGGGCGTCCCAGACCCACCAGGTACCCCACATCGGTTTGCCCCAGAGGGCGCCGGTCCACAACGAAAGGAAAGCCATCAGTGCCCCGGTCGGTGCCAGTGCCTGCGCCATCATTCCCGATAAACGGGTGTTGTAGGCCAGCCCGAGGGCGGCCCAGAAGGCCATCACCAGATAGATGAACATGCTCATCCACGAAGCCGGGACATGGATGAAAATGATCCGGTAGCCCTCGCCCTGCTGGAAATCGGTCGGGGCCACCACCATACCCAGCCACAGGCCGGCAACGCCGAAAACAACCGCCAGCGCAGCGAACCACGGAATCATCTTGCCGGCGAGCGGATAGAAGCTCTGCGGCGAGGCAAATTTGAACCAGTTGATCAGTCGATTGTTCATAAAAAACCTGTTAAACCACAGAGGCACAGAGACACAGAGAAAAGACTGCAGAAGAAGCTTTGGCGCTTCTCCGTGTCTCTGTGCCTCTGTGGTGAATGGTTTGCTTTCATTCCAGTGCAATTCGTAAAGCCGCAGCAGTGGCCCACGGCGCAAAGAAAACCCCGCCGATGGCCAGCGCACCGAGGATGGACAGGTGCGCTTCGCCGCCCAGACCGCTAACGGTGGCATCGACAGCCCCGGCGCCAAAGATCAGCACCGGAATATACAGGGGCAGCACCAGCAGTGACACCAGTACGCCGCCGCCGCGCAAGCCCAGCGTCAGCGCCGCGCCGATGGCGCCGATGCCCGACAAGGCCGGGGTGCCGATCAGCAGCGATAGCGTCAGCACCAGCAAGGCATCGGTGCTCAGGTCGAACTGCAAGCCAAGCACCGGCGCCAGCAGTGCCAGCGGCAGGCCTGAAACCAGCCAGTGCGCCAGCACCTTGCCGATGACTGTCAGCCCAAGCGGTTGCGGTGCCAGGACCAGCAGCTCAAGGGTGCCGTCACGGAAATCGTCGGCAAAAAGCCGTGGCAGCGAGAGCATGGTGGCCAGCAGCGCGCCGACCCACAGCACGCCAGGTGCCAGCTTGCGCAACAGATCGGGCTCGGGGCCGATGCCCAGCGGAAATAGGCTGGCAACGATAATGAAAAAGAACAAAACCGAGACAATGTCGGCTTGCCGGCGCATGGCCAGACGCAAGTCGCGCACGGTTACGGCGATGACGGTGGCGATCATGAAAGCTTTAACTCCCGGATCGCGCCAGCCGGGATGTCCACCGCCTGATGGGTTGTCAGCACGGCCATGCCGCCACGCTGCAGGTGGACGCCGATCAGGCCGGCCAGCCAGGCAACCGCACTGACGTCGAGTGCCACAAAGGGTTCGTCGAGCACCCACAGTGCCCGTTTTTCATGCACCAGCCGGGAGAGCGCCACGCGTCGCTTCTGCCCCTGCGACAAATACTTGCAGGCAAGATCCTCGCGTCCGGCCAGGCCGACGGCTTCCAACGCATCCAGCGCTTCGTCCTCGGACAGGGTCTCGCCCGCCAACTTGGCCGAGGCTGTCAGATTCTCCAGCGGTGTCAGTTCTTCCTTGATCGCATTGAGGTGGCCCAGATAGCAAAGTTCCTCACGGAATTCCTCACCCAGCTTGCCGATGGCTTCGCCCTTCCAGCAGATCTCGCCGGCGACCGGATGGGTCAGGCCGCAGATCATGCGCAGCAGCGTCGTCTTGCCGGAGCCGTTCTTGCCCTGCAGGAATAACATTTCGCCACCTTCGAGGCGAAAGCCGACACCCGCGAACAGGCGGCGGTCGCCGCGTACGCATTCCAGATTGGAGGCTTCGAGCATCAGGGGAAAGGCCAAATGAACCAGCGGCGAATTATGAACGCGGAAGTGTACCGGCAGATTGACCCGAATCAAACAATTGATCAGGAAGAAAAACAGGGGGCCAAAGCCCCCGTTCTGTCAGTGTTGGGGAGGGTTTTCGTGTTGAATGGCGTCGGACGTGGGGTCTTGCCCGGTGATGGGGCGCTAGTATCCGCAGCGTGACACCCGGTGGGTCACCCGTCAGCATCGTTAGAACGGCAACGATTTTCAAGGCGCCGCAGCCGTCCGGCAGATCAACAGTCAAGCGGGGGTTAAACGCAGATTGACGGGTATCAATACCGTTGCGACATTTTTTTCTTATTGTCTGCTCCTCTGGTAAAGGAGAAAGCGTGCAACAGGGAGGCGTTCAGTTGAGTGTGATGTGGGATGGCGAGCGAATCGCCGGTGCCCGCGTCAACGTCCGCCGACCTCTGGCTGCGCAGCTGCTGCAAGGAAGGCCGGTGGCCGAGGCAATTTCCCTGGTACCAAGGCTTTTCAGCCTGTGCGGTGTCGCTCAGGGGGCTGCTGCCCGGTTGGCAACGACTGCGGCTCAGGAGGGTGATTGCGCGACCATCGCCGAAGCCTTGCGCCGGGAGGTGGCGCGCGAAGCCATTGGCGAGCACCTGTGGCGGCTGTTGCTCGATTGGCCCGCCTTGTCTGGCCGGGCGCAGGAAAAGGAGGAGTTCCTGCGCTGGCGCAAGCGCTTGCTTGCTGTGAAGACGCCGCAGGAAGAAGCATTGCTTGCGCAGGACCTGTTGCAGTGGCTGCCCTCACTGGCTGAGTTTCCGTGTTCCGAGCGCGCAGTAACTGCGCCGGCGCAATTGCTGCCATGGCGTGATGCCGCCGGCTGGGCGGCTGCCGGTATCGATGCGGCCTTTGCCGCAAAGCCAACGTTGGCCGGTCAGCCCGCTGAAACGGGGGCCTTGGCGCGGCGGGCAGAAAATGTGGCGGTTTCCCCTCTGCTGACCGCTGGTCGGCGAGTAGCTGCGCGTCTGGCGGCGCGCCGTGCCGATCTTGAGTTTCTCACCCAGGCCTTGCTTGAGCCCTCGTTGCTGTGTGGCTGGCTGGACGGGGCGTCGGCCGGCGATGGTGTTGGTGTGGCTCGCGTCGAAACGGCGCGGGGCTTGTTGCTGCATCTGACGCAGGTCAAGGACGGCCGGGTGGAGGCCTATGTTATCGTGGCCCCCACGGAATGGAATTTCCATCCGCAGGGTGCGTTTGTCGGTGAAATTGTCGGCAGCCCGGCGGCAACGCGCGACGAGGCGGAAATGCTGGCGCGACGACTGACGCTGTCGCTCGACCCCTGTGTCAGTTACGAGGTGGTGGTCGAGGAGCACGGAAATGCATGAAATGTCGCTGGCCGAGGGCGTAATCCAGATCATCGAGGACGCTGCCCGGACGCAGGGGTTCGCAAAAGTCAAAACAGTGTTTCTGGAGATCGGCTGGCTGTCGTCGGTCGAGCCGGATTCCATGGCCTTTTGCTTCGATGCTGTTTCGCGTGGCACGATTGCCGAAGGGGCAAAACTGGAAGTGATCGACGTGCCGGGGGCGGGGCAATGCCTTTCCTGCGGCAAGACGGTGGAGATCAGTGCAGTTTTCGATCCCTGCCCGGAATGTGGTGGGTACCCGGTACATCCAACGGCCGGGACCGAAATGAGAGTCAGAGAACTCGAGGTCGATTAAGCGACCAGGTAGCAAAGCAGGACACTGGAGGAGCGGAACAATGTGTACCACATGTGGATGTGCCGTCGGCGAGACGCGCATAGAGGGCGAAGCCGTTGCTGCCCACGATCACCCGCACGACGCCCACTGGCACGTGCATGAAGACGGTACGGCACATAGCCATCATGGCCACGGCTACAAACCCAGCACCCATGCTCACGATGAGCACGAGCATCCGCATATCCATGCCGATGGCACGACGCACGTGCATCCCCACCACCATCATGGCGAGCACAGCCATAGCCATGAGGGGGTGCTTGCCGTGGCGGCAGCGCCAGCCCACGCGCATGTACATCGCCACACCGATGGCGCCGAACATGCCCATCCACACACGCATGATGGCGAACACCATCACACCCACGAAGCCGTCGATGCTGTCCACTACGGCCATGGTCCCGCCGGTGCACATGCGCCGGGTATGTCGCAGTCGCGAATGGTGCAGATCGAGCGCGACATCCTTTCCAAGAACGACAGTTACGCTGCGGCGAATCGTGCCCGCTTCGACGAGCAGGGCATCTTCGCGCTGAACCTCGTCTCCAGCCCCGGCTCGGGCAAGACGACGCTGCTCTGCCGCAGTATCGAGGCGCTCAAGGACCGGCTCACGATCAGTGTCATCGAGGGCGATCAGCAGACCAGCTACGATGCCGAGCGCATTCGCTCGACCGGAGTGCCGGCGCTGCAGATCAACACTGGCAAGGGCTGTCACCTCGATGCTTATATGGTCGGCCATGCGCTGCAGAAGTTGGCGCCGGCCGATGCCTCGCTGCTCTTCATCGAGAACGTTGGCAACCTCGTCTGCCCGGCTGCCTTCGACCTCGGCGAAGCCCACAAGGTGGCGATTCTGTCGACCACCGAAGGTGAGGACAAGCCGCTCAAGTACCCGGACATGTTCCGTGCTGCATCGCTGATGTTGGTCAATAAGATCGACCTCTTGCCCTACGTTGCCTTCAATCTCGATCAGGCCATCGCCCACGCCCGCCGCGTCAATCCGCAACTGGAAGTGATCTGCGTCTCGGCAACGACTGGCGAAGGTTTCGACCAGTGGCAGGCCTGGCTCGAAGCCGGCGTTGCCCGTCAGGCAGCAAAGCGGCAGGAAACGGTGGATTCGCTCAAGCGGCGTATTGCCGAGCTTGAATTGCGTCTGACGCAATCGACACCGCGCTAAACGGCATCGAGCTGCCTGCCGTGTCGGCCACCATCTGCCAGCGCATCAATGTCACCGGTGTCGTCCAGGGCGTCGGTTACCGGCCGTTCGTCTGGCGGCTGGCCAATGAACTGGAGCTTGCCGGCTGGGTGCGCAATACGCCGGCCGGGGTCGAGATCGAAGCCTGCGGTTCGCCGCCCCGGGTCAACGAACTGATCGAGCGGCTGGGTCGTGAGGCGCCGCCGCTGGCGCGCGTTGACGGCGTGCTGGCACGTGCCGTCGCACAGCGTGCCCCGGAAGCCCCGGTTGACGCCTTCGTGATTCTTGAGAGCGGCGGCAACAAGGCGGCAAGCACGACCATCGGTCACGACACGACGATCTGCCGCGACTGTCTGGCCGACATGTTCGATCCGGCATCCCGCCGCTGGCGTTACGCCTTTACCAACTGCACCCACTGCGGTCCGCGTTACACGATCAGTCGTGGCGTCCCCTACGACCGTGCGCGTACCAGCCTGGCGCCGTTTCCGCTGTGCCGCGACTGCCGTGGTGAATACACCCGTCCGGAAGACCGACGTTTTCACGCCGAGGCTACCTGCTGTGCCAAGTGCGGTCCGCAGCTCTCGCTGCGCGACGAAGCCGGCGAAGCGATTGCCGGTGACCCCATTGCCGGCACCCTGAAAATCCTGCGCCAGGGAGGCATTGTTGCGATCAAGGGGCTGGGCGGCTTTCATCTCGTCTGCGACGCCGATAATGCAGAAGCCGTGGCGACGCTGCGTCAACGCAAGGGGCGCGAGGAGAAACCCTTTGCCGTGATGCTGGCCAACGTGGCTGCTGCGGCCGGCCTCGTGCATATCGGCATCGGCGAGCCGGCACTGCTGGAAGCGCCGGAACGCCCCATCGTGCTGTTAAAAAAGCGCCACTTCACCGACGAGCGGCTGCCGGATGTTGCGCCGGGGCTGGCCTGGCTCGGCATCATGCTGCCCTATACGCCCGTGCACTACCTGCTCTTTCACGAAGCCGCCGGTCGGCCGAAGGGAACAGCCTGGCTGACGCAGTCACAAGACCTGCGGCTGGTGATGACCAGCGCCAATCCCGGAGGCGAGCCACTGGTGATCGCTAACGACGAAGCCATTGAGCGGCTTTCCGAGATCGCTGACGCTTTCCTGCTGCACGACCGCGACATCGTTGTCCGCTGTGACGATTCGGTCGTCCGCGCTGCGCCCGGAGGCCTCCAGTTTCTCCGTCGCGCCAGAGGCTACACGCCGCGTGCGATCAAGTTGCCCTATCCCGGCCCCGCGACGCTGGCCGTTGGTGGCTGGTTCAAGAACACCGTCTGCGTCACGCGCGGTAACGAAGCCTTTGTCTCGCAGCACATCGGCGATCTCGACAATGCATCGACCTGCGCCTTTCTCGAAGAAACGGTGGAGCATCTTCTCGACGTGCTGCAGGTGCGGCCGGAGCGGGTGGCGCACGATCTGCATCCGGATTTCCAGTCGACGCGTTTTGCCACGGATTTTGCGCGTGCCCACAATATTCCCGCCATTGCTGTCCAGCATCACCACGCCCATCTGATGTCGGTACTGGCCGAGCACGGCATTCGCCAGTCGACGCTGGGGCTGGCGCTGGACGGGGTCGGTTTGGGGACGGATGGGGGCGCCTGGGGTGGCGAACTGCTGCGTGCCGGTCGTGACGACTGCATTCGCATCGGCTCCCTGGCGCCGCTGCCGCTGCCGGGTGGCGACCGTGCCGCGCGCGAACCTTGGCGGATGGCGGCGGCGGCACTGCACCGCCTCGGCCGCGCCGGTGAAATAGAAACCCGTTTTGCTGCACAGGCAGCCGCGCCGATGCTGGGACAGATGCTCGACCGTGGCCTCAATTGCCCGCAGAGCTCCAGTCTCGGCCGTTGGTTCGACGCCGCCGCCGGTCTGCTTGGTGTGCGTCAGACGATGGCTTTCGAAGGGCAGGCTGCCATGCTGCTCGAAGGCCTTGCCGAACGTTACGGCGAGATGCTGCCGCTCGACCAGGGCTGGTCGATCAAGGGCGGGGAACTGGACCTGCTGCCGCTCTTGGCCGTACTGGCCGACGAACCGAATGCGGCACGTGGCGCGGCAATCTTTCATGCGACGCTGGCGGCAGCTCTGGCGGAATGGGTGCGCGGCTTTGCCGAAGACAACGCCGCCATTGTCGGAGCCGGCGGCTGTTTTCTCAATCAGGTGCTGGTGCGCGGTTTGCGTAGCCGCCTGGCAACCCACAATCATCCGCTTCTTGAGGCGCAGCGCCTGCCGCCGAACGATGGCGGCCTGTCGCTCGGCCAGGCCTGGGTGGCGATGAACGCCGAAATCGAGGATTAGAGGAAAACCGAATGTGTCTCGCGCTCCCCTGCAAGGTCGTGGCAATCGACGGTGATAATTGCACCATCGACGTCTCCGGCATGAAGAAGGACATCTCGCTGGCCTTGCTCGATGATGTGGCCATCGGCGATTACGTCATCGTGCACGTGGGTTACGCGCTGACCAGGCTCGATCCGGAAGAAGCTGAAAAAACCCTAGCCCTGTTTGCCGAAATGGGTGAGCAGGCATTGCTTGAGGCGGCCCGTGAAATACATTGACGAGTTTCGCGACGGCGAACTGGCCAAGGGGCTGGGCGCCGCCATCCGCCAGGCCGCCGATCCGTCGCGTAGTTACCACTTCATGGAATTCTGCGGCGGCCATACGCACGCCATTTCGCGCTACGGCGTCTCCGACCTGCTGCCCGACAACGTGCGCATGATCCACGGGCCGGGCTGCCCGGTATGCGTGCTGCCGGTCGGCCGCGTCGACATGGCCATCCGCCTTGCGCTTGAATGTGGTGTCACCCTGAGCACCTACGGCGACACCCTGCGTGTGCCGGCTTCCGACAGCCTTTCCTTGATGAAGGCCAAGGCACGCGGCGGCGACATCCGCATGGTTTATTCCAGTGCCGATGCCGTGAAGCTGGCCCAGCAACACCCGGAAAAACAGGTGGTCTTCTTCGCCATCGGCTTCGAGACGACGACGCCGCCAACCGCCGTCGCCATCAAGCAGGCGCAGGCCCTCGGCCTGAAGAATTTCTCGGTGCTCAGCTGCCATGTGCTGACGCCATCGGCGATTTCGAACATCCTCGAATCGCCGGAAGTGCGGCAGTGGGGCACGGTGCCGCTCGACGGCTTCATCGGGCCGGCACACGTATCAACCATCATCGGCAGCCGGCCCTACGAATTCTTCGCCGAGGAATACCGCAAGCCGGTGGTCATCGCCGGTTTCGAGCCGCTCGACGTCATGCAGGCCATCCTGATGCTGGTCAAGCAGGTCAACGAAGGTCGCGCCGTCGTCGAAAACGAATTCTCGCGGGCGGTGACGCGCGACGGCAATCTGAAAGCGCAGAACCTGGTTGCCGAGGTGTTCGAACTGCGCCGTCAGTTCGAGTGGCGTGGCCTCAATGTCGTTCCGTACTCGGGCCTGCGCATCCGCAAGGAGTTTGCTGAGTTCGATGCCGAGAAGCGTTTTCCGGTCGAATACATCTCGGTTGCCGACAACAAGGCCTGCGAGTGTGGCGCCATCCTGCGCGGCGTCAAGAAGCCGCAGGACTGCAAGCTGTTCGGCACCGTGTGCACACCAGAGAACCCGGTCGGTTCGTGCATGGTGTCGTCCGAGGGCGCCTGCGCGGCGCACTACACCTACGGTCGCTACAAGGATTTCCAGTGAGAAAAGAATCGATTAGTTACGGCGGGCACGGCGGGTACGGCAAATTCCTGGTCATTTCGTCTTTCGCCGTGCCCGCCGTGTGCGCCGTGGTTCAAAAAAGAGGTTCGAGATGAGCGAAATAAAGCGCGGTTACGTCCGCCCGCTCGACATCAAGCACGGTCGCATCGATATGTCGCACGGCTCTGGTGGCCGTGCCATGGCGCAGCTGATCGAGGAACTGTTCGCGGCTGCCTTCGACAACGAGTATCTGCGCCAGGGCAACGACGGCGCCTTGCTCCCTGTGCCCACCGGTGGCCGGTTGGTGATGGCTGCCGACGCGCATGTCGTTTCGCCGTTGTTCTTTCCCGGCGGCGACATCGGCTGCCTGTCGGTGCACGGCACGATCAACGACGTTGCGGTGATGGGCGCCAAACCGCTGTGGCTTTCCGCCAGCTTCATTCTTGAAGAAGGCTTTCCGCTCGCCGATCTAAAACGCATCGTCGACTCGATGGCGGCTGCCGCGAAAGAGGCTGGCGTGCCTGTGGTGACGGGCGATACCAAGGTGGTCGAGCAGGGCAAGGGGGATGGCGTGTTCATCACCACCACCGGCGTCGGCATCGTGCCGGCAGGCGTCTCGCTTTCCGGCGATCAGGCGCAGCCCGGCGACAAGATCCTGATCTCCGGCACGCTTGGCGACCACGGCATGGCGATCATGGCCGAGCGTGAGTCGCTGGGTTTCTCGGCACCGATCCGGTCGGATACGGCGGCCCTGCATGGCTTGATTGCGGCACTGCTTGAGAGTGGCGCGGCCATCCGCGTGCTGCGCGATCCGACGCGTGGTGGGCTGGCGACGACGCTGAACGAGATTGCTCGCCAGTCGAAGGTCGGCATGATGCTCGAAGAGAAAGCGTTGCCGGTGAATCCGGAAGTCGCGGCAGCCTGCGAGTTCCTTGGCCTCGACCCGCTCTATGTAGCCAACGAGGGCAAGCTGGTGGTGATCGTGGCGCCGGAAGATGCGGACAAGGCGCTGGCGGTGATGCGCGCGCATCCGTTGGGTCAGCGGGCGGCGATGGTCGGTGCGGTGCATGAAGACCCGCACCACTTTGTGCAGATGACGACGGCCTTTGGTGGCCGCCGCATCGTGGACTGGCTGACCGGGGAGCAGCTTCCCCGGATCTGTTGATGGGCCTAGCGGTAGTCGGAGATGACCACGGCGGTGACATCCTCCAGCTCTTCGAAGACCATGCGGCGGGCTTCATCATGATTGCTGGCGTTGTCGACGGAAAAACACTGGCGATGGCCGTTGGCGAAGCGGACGGCCGCGATGAAACGCAGGCGTTTGCGTGAACGGCGAGACGTGGCGGTACTTGCGGTGGCGCGCTTGGGTGATGGTTGCGACATTTTTGGCTCCCTGAATCGTCTCTTGGCGGACGGCAAAAATCATCCTAGCGCAGGCGAAGCTGTTGAAAAATAAGACGAAAGTGATAGGTCTATGCACATTGACTGGGTCTTGGTCGCAAAGCCCTGCGAATGCGAGAGGTGTCTCGTTGCGGCCGGAATGCAAATACCCTTCCAGCATTCAACGATATGACAAATATGCGCATCCTGTTCATCACCCACACCTTCAATAGCCTGACGCAGCGCCTCTATTGCGAACTGACCGCGCGCGGGCATCTGGTGTCGATCGAGTTCGACATCGCCGACTCCGTCGCCGAAGAAGCGGTGGCCCTCTTCCGGCCGGACCTGATCGTGGCACCGTATCTGCGCCGTGCCATTCCCGAGTCGATCTGGAAGAACCATACCTGCCTGATCGTGCATCCGGGCATCGTCGGTGACCGGGGGCCGTCAGCGCTGGACTGGGCGATTCAGGCGCAGGCGAGCGAGTGGGGTGTGACCGTGTTGCAGGCCGAAGCCGAGATGGATGCCGGGCCGGTCTGGGCCAGCGAGACCTTTCCCATGCGTACGGCTAAAAAATCGAGCCTCTACCGCAACGAAGTCACCGAAGCGGCAACGCGCGGTGTGCTCCAGGCGGTCGAGCGTTTTGCGACGGGGGATTTTGTGCCGGTGCCGCTCGACTATGGCAACCCGGCGGTACGTGGCCAGCTACGTCCGTTGATGAAGCAGGACGAACGCGCCATCGACTGGTCGCGTGACACGACGGCGAGCGTATTGGCAAAGATGAACGCCGCCGATGGCTTCCCCGGTATCGCAGATGTGCTTTTCGGTGAGCCCTGCCATCTCTTCGATGCGAGCGCTGAAAGCAGCTTGCGTGGCACGCCGGGTGAGCTGATCGCCCGCCGCGAGACGGCGCTGTGCCGGGCTACGGTCGATGGTGCGGTATGGATCGGTCACGTCAAGCGTCAGGACGGCTTCAAACTGCCGGCAACCCTGGCCTTCGTTGAAGCAAGCAGCCGCATACCGGAGGCGGCGCTCGACGGCTGGTGGGCGCAGCAGCACGCCACCTGGCAGGACATCCGCTACGAGGAAGCTGACATCAACGGAAACGCGGTCGGCTTTCTGCACTTCGACTTCACCAACGGCGCCATGGGTACGCAGCAGTGCCAGCGGCTGCTCGCAGCTTACCGCTGGGCGACAGCGCGGCCAACGAAAGTCATCGTGTTGATGGGGGGCCGTGATTTCTGGTCGAACGGTGTACACCTCAACCTGATCGAAGCGGCAGAATCGCCGGCAGATGAATCGTGGGCCAACATCAACGCCATTGATGACCTGGCCGAAGCCATCATCTGCACCGGCTCGCATCTCACCATCGCCGCCGTGCAAGGCAACTGCGGCGCCGGCGGCTGCTTTCTGGCGCGCGCCGCCGACTTTGTCTGGATGCGCGACGGTGCGCTGATGAATCCGCATTACAAGAACATGGGCAACCTGTACGGATCGGAATACTGGACCTACCTGCTGCCGCCGCGCGTCGGCGCAGACGGGGCCCGGGCGATCATGCAGAACCGTTTGCCGCTGACGGCACAGGCCGGCGTCGCCAATGGGTTCATCGACGCCTGCCTGGCGGCCGATATCGATGCCTTCCGCGTTGACGTAGCCCGTCGTGCCGCCGAGCTGGCTGCCGCACCGGATCTCGCCCGGCGTCTCGCCGCCAAGCGCGAACGGCGCATGGCCGACGAAGCGGTGAAGCCGCTGGCGCAGTACCGTGCCGAAGAGCTTGATCACATGCGCCGTAATTTCTACGGCTTCGACCCGAGCTATCACGTGGCACGCTTCCACTTCGTGCAGAAATCGCCGCAATCGTGGACGCCGCGACATCTCGCCCGGCATCGCGACCTCGGCTGGCAGGTGCCGCAATGAACAAGCCGAAGCTGCCAACTGTCCTCGTTATCGACGACGAGGTGCGCTCGCAGGAGGCGCTGCGCCGCACGCTGGAGGAAGATTTCGACGTTTTCACTGCCTCCAGTGCCGAGGAGGCACAGCGTATCCTCGAAAGCGAAGCGCCCTTGGGCGGCATCCAGATCATCGTTTGCGATCAGCGCATGCCGGGCACCACCGGTGTCGAGTTCCTCAAAGCGGTGCGTAGCCAGTGGCCGGATTCGGTGCGCATCATCCTCTCCGGTTACACCGATGCGGAAGACATCATCGCCGGCGTCAACGAGGCCGGCATCTACCAGTACCTGCTGAAGCCGTGGCAGCCCGAGCAGATGTTGCTGACGCTGAAGAACGCCCACAACATCTATCGCCTGCAGCAGGAGAACCAGCGCCTGTCGCTGGAGCTGCGCGCGGCCGAACCGGTGCTGAAGAAGCGCGTCGAGATGAAGTACGAACGGGTCAAGCGCGAGTTCGGCCTCGACGGCCTGATCCGTGCGCCCGGCAGCCCGCTCAATCCGGTCTGCAATCTGATCGAGAAGGTGGCCCCCTTCGACCTCTCGGTACTGATCAGTGGCGAGTCGGGTACCGGCAAGGAAATGGTGGCGCGCGCCATCCACTACTGCAGCCGGCGCGCCGACAAGGCCTTCGTCATCGAGAACTGCGGCGCGCTGCCGGATCAATTGCTCGAAGCCGAACTGTTTGGCTACAAGCGCGGCGCCTTCACCGGGGCCTACGAGGACCGTATCGGCCTCTTCCAGCAGGCTGACGGTGGCACCCTTTTCCTCGACGAGATCGGCGAAACCTCGCCGGCCTTCCAGGTCAAGCTGCTGCGCGTGCTGCAGGAAGGCGAATTCCGTCCTCTTGGCGGCGCCCGGTCGGTGTCGGTCGATGTGCGCGTGATCGCGGCCACCAACCGTGATCTCGATGCCGAAGTGCGCGAGGGGCGTTTCCGCGAGGACCTCTATTACCGGCTGGCCACGGTACCGCTGCACGTACCGCCGCTGCGTGAGCGGCCGATGGATATTCCCCTGCTCGCCAGCCGTCTGCTGGCGGTCTCCCAGAAAGCGCTGGGCAAATCCAGCGAGGGATTTACCAGCGAAACGGCTGCCTGTATTGCTGCCTATCGCTGGCCGGGAAATGTGCGCGAACTGCAGAATGAAATCCTGCGCATGCTGGCGCTGGCCGAGACGCCGAAGCTGGGTGCGGAGCTGCTGTCGCCGCGTGTGCTGCGGACCCCCGTTGGCGAGACACAGGCGGCGGATTTGTCCGTACTTGCCGGCCTGGAGGGCGGCTTGAAGGAGCGCATGGACCAGCTCGAAGCGCAGGTGGTCAAGGAGGCGCTGATCCGCCATCGCTGGAACAAATCGCGCGCGGCCGTCGAACTGGGTCTGTCGCGCGTGGGATTGCGCAACAAGCTGGAGCGTTACGGGCTGGAGAAAAAATGAAACTGCAGTTTGTTAACCACGAAGAGCACGAAGAAAATCAAAACCGGATCTTGTCTTTTCTTCCTGATCTTCATGTGCTTCGTGGTTTAAAAAGGCTTCTCAAATGAACCTCTTCTGGCTCCAGGCTTCCGGCTGCGGCGGTTGCACGCAGTCGATGATCGGCGGCGATGCGCGGCGCGGGGTGCTTGAGCAACTGGCATCGGCGGGGCTGGAGTTCGTCGCCCACCCGGCATTGCGCGAGGAAAGCGGCGAAGAGGCGCTGGACGTTCTGCGTCAAGCCGCCGCCGGTACGCTGCCGATCGACATCCTCTGCGTTGAGGGCGCCATGTTGCGCGGGCCGAACGGGAGTGGCCGTTTCCACACCTTGTCCGGCACCGGTGAGCCGATGATCGCCTGGGTGCGTCGCCTTGCCAGCCAGGCGCGCTACGTGCTCGCCATTGGCAGCTGTACGGCGTTTGGCGGCATCAACGCCAGTGGCGAAAACCTGACCGAAGCCTGCGGCCTGCAGTACGAAGGGGCCGAACGCGGCGGCCTGCTCGGTGCTGATTTTCTCGCGCGCAGCGGCCTGCCGGTGATCAATGTTTCCGGCTGTCCGATTCACGCTGACTGGATCGTCGATACCCTGATGACCCTCGCTGGCGGAACGATGACGGCGGACGACCTCGATGATCTGCAGCGACCGCGTTTCTATTCCGAGCAACTGGTGCACCACGGCTGCCCGAAGAACGAGTTCTACGAATTCAAGGCCAGCGCACAGAAGGCTTCCGACCTCGGCTGCCTGATGGAAAACCTCGGCTGCAAGGGCACACAGGCGCATGCCGACTGCAACACGCGGCCGTGGTACGGCGTCGGTTCCTGCATTCGCGGCGGCTTCTCCTGCATCGCCTGCACCGAGCCGGGTTTCGAGGAGCCCGGCCATCCCTTCATGGAAACCCCGAAGGTTGCGGGGATTCCCATTGGCCTGCCGCTGGATATGCCGAAAGCCTGGTTCGTTGCGCTGGCGGCCCTCTCCAAGTCGGCCACGCCGAAGCGCGTGCGTGAATCGGCCGTGCGCGACACGCCGGCAGTGCTGAAATCGAAGGGGCCACGCAAATGAGTCGCCGCGAAGATAGGGGAGGCCGGCGATGACGCGTCTGGTGATGGGCCCCTTCAACCGCGTCGAAGGCGACCTTGAAGTGTCGCTCGACGTGGCCGACGGCCGCATTCGCCGCGCCGAAGTCAGTTCTTCGCTCTATCGCGGCTTCGAGTCGATGCTGGTCGGCAAGGAGCCACTCGATGCGCTGGTCATCGTCCCGCGCATCTGCGGCATCTGCTCGGTGGCACAGTCGGCCGCCGCCGCCGCCGCGCTGGCCGATTCCGTCGGGTTGGTAATGCCGCGCAATGGCCGTCTGGCAACCAACCTGATTCAGGCCTGCGAAAACGTCGCCGATCACCTGACGCATTTCTACTGTTTCTTCATGCCCGATTTTGCTCGCGAGGCATATGCCGGGCAGCCGTGGCACGCCGGCGTAGCGGCACGCTTTCAGGCACTGCGCGGTAATGCGCTGGCGGATTTTCTGCCGGCCCGTAGCAGCTTTCTGCGCGTCATGGGCTACCTCGCCGGCAAGTGGCCGCATACCCTGGCGCTGCAGCCGGGCGGAACCACGAGGGCGATCACGCCGACCGAAAAGGTGCGGCTGACGGGCGTCCTGCGCGAGTTCCGCGCCTTTCTCGAACAGACGGTTTTTGCCGCAACGCTGGAGCAGGTCGCCGCGCTTGATTCTCCCGCTGCGCTGTATGCGTGGGCGCAACAGCGCGATGCCGATTTCCCGCGTTTTCTGCAGGTGGCACAGACGCTCGGGCTGGACCGTGTCGGCCGGGCAACGGATCGCTTTCTGTCGTTCGGCGCCTATGCCGAAGATCCAGCGTCGCCAGCGTTCTTCGCTGCCGGCCTGTGGACGGGCACCGCCGCGCCGCTGGACCCTGCCACCATCGTCGAGGATGTCAGCCACGCCTGGCTGGCCGGTGATGCCGCGCTGCCGCCAATGAGCGGTGAAACGCGGCCACTGGCCGATGGCAAGGCGGGGGCCTACACCTGGTGCAAGGCGCCACGCTACGCCGGGCAGGTGGTCGAGACTGGCGCGCTGGCCCGACAGATTCTCGCCGGCCATCCACTGGCCCTGGCGTTGGTCAGGGAGCAGGGCGCCAGCGTCGTCGGACGCGTCGCTGCCCGCTTGCTGGAAGTTGCCCGCCTGCTGCCGCAGATGGAAAACTGGCTGGCCGAGATCACGCCGGGCGACGCTTTCTGTGCGCAATGGTCCTCGCCGCAACAGGGCAACGGTGTCGGCCTGGTCGAGGCCGCACGCGGCGCGCTCGGCCATTGGCTGCGCATTGAACGCGGCAAGATCGCCAGCTACCAGATCATTGCCCCGACCACCTGGAATTTTTCACCGCGCGACGCAGCCGGCCAGCCCGGTGCGCTGGAGCAGGCGCTAATCGACCTGCCGGTGGCTGTCGGGGACAAGAACCCGGTGCTGGTGCAGCACGTGGTGCGCTCCTTCGACCCGTGCATGGTGTGTACGGTGCATTGATGGCGACACCTCTTCCGCGAAGAACCCTGATCAAACTTGCTGCGGCGGCGCTTTTTCTGGCTGCCTGCGGTCGTTCGCCGAAGCTGCCAGCCCTGCCGCGTGGCAGTGTCGTGCTGGCGTTTGGCGACAGCGTGACCTACGGCACCGGTGCTGCCGCCGGAGAAGACTGGCCAACGCGGCTGGCCGCCTTGAGTGGCTGGCGCATCGTCAATGCCGGGGTGCCCGGCGACACCGCCGAGGCGGCGCGGTCGCGCATCGGCCCCTTGCTCGATGAACATCAGCCGGCGCTGGTCATTGTCGAACTTGGTGGCAACGACTTCATTCGGCGCCGGGCGCAGAAGCGGGTAAAGGAGGATCTACGCCAGATCATCCAGACGATCCGTGCCAGCGGTGCGGGTGTCGTGCTGGTGGCTGTGCCGGAGTTGTCGCTGCTCGGCGCGGTGACCCGCCAACCGGACGATGCGCCGATCTATGCCGAGCTGGCGAAGGAAGAAAAACTGCCACTGATAGCCGACGTTTTTGCCGAGATCCTGTCGCGCCCGGAGTTGTGCGCCGATCAGATCCACCCGAATGCGCAGGGCTACCGGCAGATGGCGGAAGGATTTCACGGGGCGCTGAAGAAACTGGGGCTTTTGATGTGAGCCCTTCATTTGCAGTGTTTGTCGCGCACGACTAGGATTTCGTCATGGAACGTTTCACCATTTCCCTCGATAGCGAACTGGCCAAGGAATTCGACGCGCTGATTGCCGCGCGCGGCTACGGCAACCGCTCGGAAGCTGTGCGCGACATCATTCGCGGCCAGCTCGAAGCCTGGCGGCTGGCGCACGACGAGGCGCCGCACTGCGTCGCCAATCTCTCCTACATCTACAACCACCACGAGCGGGATCTGGCCGAGCGGCTGACTGCCTTGCAGCACGACCACCACGATTTGACGGTGGCGACGATGCACGCTCATCTTGACCATGAGCACTGTTTTGAAGCGGCTTTTTTACGCGGGCCGACCGCGGCAGTGCGGAAATTTGCCGAGGCGATGATGGCCGAACGTGGCGTCCGTCACGGCAAGCTCAATCTTGTTGCAGTGGAAGTCGACCAGCGCCACACACATGGCTACAAGCCGCGCGGTGGCGGCGACAAACACGGGGGCAACCATCATGTCCACCTCAAACCGGCCCGCTAAGCCCGGCGCCGGCAAGTCGCTTCCGGCAAAGCCGCGCAAGCTGCTCGAAAGCGCCGAGTTACCGGCGCCGGCCGATGTTTTTGACGGGGTCGGCGAGGCCGTGTGGATCGACGTCATCCGCAAGATGGACGAGGTATACAACGACCTGCTGCAGTATGAAGTGGCACTGGAAGAAAAGAACGCCGCGCTGGAGGAGTCGCACCAGTTCATCGAAAGCGTGCTCTCGTCGATGTCCGACATCCTCATTGTCTGTGATCGCCACGGCATGGTCGAGGAGGTGAACGCCTCCCTGCAGCGATTCATCGGCAAAGAGGAGTCGGTGTTGAAAGGTACGCCGGTATTCGACCTGTTCGCTGACGAAGGCTCACGCAACCGCGTCAAGGAGTTCTTCTCGCCGCATCAGCGCGGTGCCACGCACGATGTCGAATTGATGATCGCGGCGGCGGAAGCCACGGCGGTACCGGTATCGATCAACTGTACGCCGCGCCTTTCCGGCGTCGGCAAGCTCGTCGGCATGGTCGTTACCGGTCGTCCGGTCGGCGAATTGCGCCGCGCTTACCACGCCTTGCGACAGACGCACGACGAGCTGAAGCGGACGCAGCAGCAGTTGCTGCAGTCGGAAAAAATGGCCTCGCTCGGCCGCCTCGTCGCCGGTGTTGCGCACGAGCTCAACAACCCGATCAGCTTCGTGCTCGGCAATGTCATGTCGCTGCGCCGTTACGCGACGCGTCTGCAGACCTATATCGAAGCCGTGAATGGCTGCGGGCGTTGCGGGCAGGCACCGGAACTCGAAGGCCTGCGCCAGGAATTGCGTATCGACCGTATTCTTGAAGACATGTCGCCGCTGCTCGATGGCATGATCGAGGGCGCCGAACGCACCCGTGACATCGTTGATGGCCTCAAGCGGTTTTCTGCCATCGACCGCCACGCCGACGAGCCCTTCAACCTCGTCGAGATCATCGAAACAGCCGTACGCTGGGTCAGCCGTGCAGCACCGGCGAATTTCTCCGTAACACTCGATCTGCCGCCGGCATTGCCGATGATCGGTTCTTCCGGCCAGATGCAGCAGGTGGTGATGAACCTGGTGCAGAACGCGTGTGACGCGACGGCCGCACAGCCTGCGCCCCGCTTGTCGATTCGTGGCGAACTGGGGGCCGGAGAGGTTGTGGTCCTGCATTTTGCCGACAACGGCCCCGGCATCCCGGCCGAGCACGTGGCTCGATTGTTCGATCCCTTTTTCACCACCAAGCCGGTCGGGCAGGGCACGGGGCTTGGCCTGTCGATCAGCTACGGCATTGTCGAGCGCCACGGTGGCCGCCTGGAAGCCGCCAACGGCAGCGAAGGCGGTGCCGTGTTCACCTTGGTGCTGCCACTGGCGCCAAGCTGAGCGGTGGAAACCGGTGGGTGGAAACCTGCTTTCCACTCACTGTTTTTCCTGGCTGAGGCGTGTTGCCAAGTTATTGATTCGCAAGGAACGGGCAGGTGGCACGGAACTTGTTAGGATAATTGTTATAGAGTTCATAAAGCGATCATGGAAACACTGCCTTCAGACTGGTTTGCCCTCGCCGCCCTCGTCTTCGTGCTCGGCATGAAGCACGGCTTCGATGCCGACCATCTGGCCACCATCGACGGCCTGACCCGTTATAACGCACGGCACAATCCGAAGCTGGCGCGGCTGTGCGGGGTGCTGTTCTCGCTCGGACATGGCGCGGTGGTGGTGCTGATCGCACTGACCGTCAGCACCGTTGCCGAAAAATGGGAAGTGCCGGAGTGGATGGATGCGCTCGGCGCCTGGATCTCGATCGCCTTTCTCGCCACCCTGGGGTTCATCAATCTGCGCGCCGTGCTCAATGCGGCGCCGGGGCAAGTGGTCATGCCGGTCGGCCTCAAGGGCCGCCTGTTCTCGCGCATGCAGCAGACAACGCAGCCATTGCTGGTTGCTGCTGTCGGTGCGTTGTTCGCCTTCTCCTTTGACACCATGAGCCAGGCCACACTGTTTGCCATGACCTCGCAGCAGTTCGGCGGCTGGGAGCACGCGCTGACACTGGCGCTGCTCTTCATGCTCGGCATGCTGGTCACCGACGGTATCAACGGGCTGTGGATCTCCCGCCTGATCCGCCGTGCCGACGAAGTGGCACAGATCGCCTCACGCGTCATGGGGCTCGTCGTCGCCGGCGTCAGCCTGGCGGTTGCCGGCTTTGGTGCCGCCAAGTTTTTCTCGCCGGTGGTCGACAACTGGAGCGATGGCAAGGAGCTGGCCTTCGGTTTCCTGCTTGTCGCCATCATTGCCGGCAGCTATTTCTTTGCCGTGCGCCTGACACGGCGCCCGCTCCTCGCTTCCTGACCTTGCGATGAATGATTGGCCCTTGCCTCCGTCACCGCAATTAAGATCAAAATTAATTAGTTCTTACGTTTTCGCGGCGCTAGGCCTGTTTGTTAGCCCCGTGATGGCCCAGCCGGCGGGAAAACAATCCAGCGACAAGGAGCTCACCACCGTCGAGGTGCGGGCGAAAACCGAGGATGTCCTGGGCATCGCCACCGCCGGCAGTGAAGGGGTGGTGGCAAAGGAGCGCGTCGAAGCGCTGCCGCTGTTGCGCCCGGCCGAGGTGCTGGAGCTGGTACCGGGGATGATCGCCACCCAGCACTCGGGCGACGGCAAGGCCAACCAGTATTTTCTGCGCGGTTTCAACCTCGACCACGGTACCGATTTTCGTACCACGGTGGCCGGCGTGCCGGTCAACATGCCGACGCACGCGCACGGCCAGGGCTATACCGATCTCAATTTCCTGATCCCCGAACTCGTTGATCGTGTGCGCTACCGCAAGGGGCCTTACTACGCCGACGAGGGCGATTTTTCGTCGGCCGGTGCGGCGCATATCGACTACGCCAGGAAGCTCGACAGCACGCTGGCTTCGCTCACTTACGGCACCGGCCAGTATGGCCGCGCGTTGCTCGCCGGGGCGCCGGCTGTCGCCAGTGGCAACCTGCTCTACGCGCTCGAGTGGTCGCACAACGATGGCCCGTGGCAGGTGCCGGAGCACTTCAAGAAGCTGAACGGGGTGTTGCGTTACAGCCAGGGCAGTCGCAATGATGGCTGGTCGATTACCGGCATGGCCTACCAGTCTGACTGGACGGCAACCGACCAAGTGCCGAAACGGGCCATCGACAGCGGGCAGATCAAGCGCTTCGGTAGCCTTGATCCGAGCAGTGGCGGTGAGACGCACCGCTATTCGCTTTCTGCCGACTGGGCCCGGCGCGGGCAAGCGAGTCAGAGCCGCGCCAATGTCTGGGCGCTGGACTATGCGCTCGACCTCTATTCCAACTTCACCTACTGCGCAGCGGATTTTGCTGCCAGCGGGAATTGCAACAACGGTGACCAGTTCAAGCAGAAGGACAGGCGCCGTGCCGGCGGCTTCGACGCCAGCCATACGGTATTCGATCGCTGGGCAGGCTTCGATGTCGAAAACACCTTCGGTACCGACGCGCGCATTGACCGCATTCGCCCGGTCGGCCTCTATTCGACGACGGCGCGCCAGGTGACGGCCATCACGCGGGAAGACAAGGTGGACCAGCGCTTGTTTGCGCTCTATGCGCAGAACCAGACGCACTGGTTGCCATGGCTGCGCACGCAGGCCGGCCTGCGTGCAGACAGCTATCACTTCGATGTCGATAGCAATGTGCCGCAGAACTCGGGCAAGACCAGCGACCAGATGCTCAGTCCGAAGTTCACGGCGATATTCGGGCCGTGGCGGCAGACCGAGGTTTATGCCAATTGGGGTAAAGGCTTCCACAGCAACGATGCGCGTGGCAGTTCGCTCACCGTCGACCCGGTGACGAGGCTCAACGTCGATGCGGATGGCAATCCGATCCGCCGTGTTGACCCGCTGGTGCGCAGCACCGGCTACGAACTCGGCCTGCGCAGCAAACCCGCCGAAGGCTGGCAAACCACCATTTCGCTCTGGCGTCTTGAACTCGACTCCGAACTGCTCTTCGTCGGTGATGCCGGCATCACCGAGGCGTCGCGCCCATCGCGTCGGCAGGGCGTCGAGTGGAACAACCTGTGGTCGGTGAATGCGTGGCTCTCGTTCGATGCGGATCTGTCCTGGTCGCATGCCCGTTTCCAGGGCAGCGATCCTGCTGGTGACCACATTCCGGGCGCCGTGGCGACGACCGCCAACCTCGGCATGACCGTCGATGCGCTCGGTCCGTGGTTCGGCGCACTGCGGCTGCGCTACTTCGGCCCACGGCCACTGATCGAAGACAATTCCATCCGCTCCGATTCGTCGGCCATTACCAACCTGCGCCTTGGCTATCGCATCGACAGGAAGACGACACTGGCGCTGGATGTCTTCAATCTATTCGATCGCAAGATCAGTGACATCGACTACTGGTATGAGTCACAGCTGCGCAATGAGGCAGCACCGGTCAATGACATCCATACCCATCCGGCTGAACCGCGTACCTTCAGGCTATCGCTGACGCATCGCTTCTGATTGATGGCTGGCGTATTCTGAGCGGCATGAAACTCGTAGCGCCGCTGCTTCGCCTGCTTGCCATTTTTGTCATGGGGGTTGCCGGACTCGTCATGTTCCAGGACCGCCTGCTCTACTACCCAGACCGGGTACCTGTCGCCGAGCTGGTACGCACCACCCCCGGTGCCCGCTCCTGGCCTTCGGACGACGATTTCCAGGCGCTCGTCGTCGAGCCTTCAGATGGCGAGGCGAGGGCAACGATCATCGTCTTCCACGGCAACGCCGGACACGCCGGCCATCGTGGCTTTTATGCCGAGGCGCTGACGCCACTTGGCATGCGCGTGATCCTTGCCGAATACCCCGGCTATGGCCCGCGTTCTGGCAAACCGGGAGAGGACAGTCTGGTTGCCGACGCGGTCGCGACAATCACTGCGGCACGGCGCGAATTTGGTGGGCCGCTCTTCTTGCTTGGCGAATCGCTGGGCGCCGGCGTTGCAGCCGCCGCCAGTGATCAGCTCGGACACGCGGGCATCGACGGCCTCATGCTGGTGACGCCGTGGGATGCGCTGGTTAACATAGCCGCGTATCACTACGGGTGGCTGCCGCGTCCCCTGCTGGTGTGGGGCCTGCAAGACCGCTATGACAGCGTTGCGCATCTCGCTGGCTTCCACGGGCGGGTGTCGGTGGTGCTGGCCGAAGAGGATTCGATCGTTCCCGCGTCATTCGGCCAGCGCTTGTTCGACAGCGTCGTGACGGACAAGCGCCGTTTCCTGATCCGTGCTGCTGACCACAACGACTGGGTCGAGCGTATCGATGCTGCCTGGTGGCGGGGAATCACGCAGTGGCTGCTGGCTGCTCCTGACGCCTGAAGGCTGCGTTTGCCCGGATTTTTCAGCGGCCTGGAAATTGCATCAGATTGAGATCCGGCGCCGGTTTTCTACTTATCCTAAAAAACGCGTTGGGCACCAAGCGTCACCATGAATCGGCGATTCACCCTCAAGGGGATGTCTGTCTTTTCCCGTGACCCTTGCGTCTCTGTGCTCGCTGAGGTTAAAGCGGCTTCAACTGAGGCTTACAGGTTCATTTAGTTGACTGACAAATTCGCCTGGCCCTTGCCCGGCAAGCCTTTGCGGCACAAGGGCTGGGCTGCGCATTTCCACAATTGGCATCGATCCCCTGCCGGAGGTAGAGTGCACCTCTTTTGAAAAACCGGCGCGGCGTGGGGGTGGCGTTTCCCCGTCGCCAAAACAGACTGAAAAAACCAACAGAAGAGGCAGCGATGGAAAAAGTTGAAAAGGATCTGCGCGAAGCCGCGCTCGAATATCACCAGTTCCCGACGCCGGGCAAGATTTCCGTGCGCCCGACCAAGGGGCTGACCAACCAGCGCGATCTGGCACTCGCCTATTCGCCCGGCGTCGCGTTCGCCTGCGACGCCATTGTTGAAGATCCGGCCAACGCCAGTCTCTATACCTCGCGCGCCAACCTGGTCGGGGTGGTTACCAATGGCACCGCCGTGCTCGGCCTCGGCAATATCGGCCCGCTGGCCTCGAAGCCGGTGATGGAAGGCAAGGGCTGCCTGTTCAAGAAGTTCGCCGGCATCGACGTCTTCGATATCGAACTCGCCGAGAACGACCCGGACAAGCTGATCGACATCATCGCTTCGATGGAGCCGACGCTGGGCGGCATCAACCTCGAAGATATCAAGGCGCCGGAGTGCTTCTACATCGAGAAGAAGCTCAAGGAGCGGATGTCGATCCCGGTCTTCCATGACGATCAGCACGGCACCGCAATCATCTCCGCAGCTGGCATGCTCAATGCGCTGAAGGTTACCGGCAAGAAGATCGAAGAAGTGAAGGTGGTTTGTTCGGGCGCTGGCGCCGCTGCCATTTCCTGCCTGGATCTGTGGAGCGACCTCGGCATTCTGAAAAAGAACATCACCGTCTGCGACTCGAAGGGGGTCATCTTCGTCGGCCGTGACGCCAAAATGGATGAGACCAAGGCTCGCTACGCACAGGAAACAAGTGCCCGCACTCTCGGCGACGCGATTGTCGGTGCCGACATTTTCCTCGGACTGTCCACTGCCGGTGTGCTCAAGGCCGAGATGGTCAAGACCATGGCCGACAGGCCGATCATCTTCGCGCTCTCGAACCCGACACCGGAAATCATGCCGGAGCTGGCCAAGGAAGCGCGTCCGGACGCGATCATCGCCACCGGCCGTTCCGACTATGTGAATCAGGTCAACAACGTCCTCTGCTTCCCCTTCATTTTCCGTGGCGCACTCGACTGCGGTGCGACGCGTATCACTGAAGCGATGAAGCTGGCCTGCGTGCACGCCATCGCCGCGATGGCCCAGGAAGAGGTCAGTGACGAAGTGGCGATGGCCTACCCTGGACAGGAGCTGTCCTTCGGCCCGGAATACCTGATTCCCAAGCCCTTCGACCCGCGCCTGATCACCATCATCGCTCCGGCCGTGGCCAAGGCTGCTGCCGAGTCCGGCGTTGCCGCGCGGCCGATTGTCGACATGGCGGCCTACAAGGAAAAGCTCAAGGAATTCATCTACCACACCGGTGTCGGCATGCGTGCAGTGTTCACCGCCGCCAAGCAGGGTGACCCTGCGCGCATCATTTACACCGATGGCGAAGATGAGCGCGTGCTGCGTGCCGTGCAGATCATCCTCGAAGAGCGACTGGCTCGCCCTATCCTGATCGGCCGCCCGGAAGTGATCGAGATGCGCCTGCAGAAGATTGGTTCGAAGCTGGTCGCGGGCACCCATTTCGAAGTTGTCAATCCGAACCGGGACGACCGCTTCAAGGAGTGCTGGACGGCCTACCATCAGTTGATGAAACGGCATGGCGTGACCATCGAGCTGGCCAAGGCCCGTCTGCGCCAGGACAACACCATCATCGGCGCCATGCTGCTCCGGCTGGGTTACGCCGACGGGATGCTGTGCGGCGTTTCCGGACGCTTTGCCCACCATCTGCGCCAGGTCGAGGAAGTCATCGGCAAGGCCGAGGGCGTGCGCACGCTGGCAGCGATGAACCACCTGCTGTTGCCGGGTCGCGCACTTTTCCTGTGCGACACGCACGTCAACGAAAACCCGGATGCTGCGGAGATTGCTGAGATCGCTGAGATGGCTGCCGACTCCGTGCGTCGCTTCGGCATCCAGCCAAAGGTGGCGCTGCTTTCGCATTCGAATTTCGGCTCGTCGGCCTCGGCCTCGGCACGCAAGATGGCTGAAGCCGCTGCGCTGCTGCATGCGCGCTCGCCGCAGCTTGAAGTCGATGGCGAAATGCACGGCGACTCGGCGCTATCAGAAGAAATTCGCCACCAGGCTGACCCGGACTCGCCGCTCAAGGGCGAGGCCAATGTACTGGTCATGCCCAATCTGGATGCGGCCAACATCTCCTATAACCTGTTGAAGATGACCGGTGGCGAGGGTGTCACCATCGGACCGATCCTTCTCGGTGCCGCCAAGCCGGTGCATGTCCTGACCTCGACCACCACTGTGCGTCGCCTGGTCAACATGACCGCACTGACGGTGGTCAGCACCGGCGTTTGACGCTTTTGCTGAACCAACGAAAACGGCACCTGCAGGTGCCGTTTTCGTTGCTGGTACAAAGGCGTATTTTTCTTCTCCGGCACAACTGCCGGTCATCGCCTCAGCGTTGTGATGTCGTGCTGGATTCGTATTCGGTGCCTGCGCCGCCAGTGACAACGCGGTTGTAGCGAACGACATCGCCGGAAATGGGGTGGTAATAGGCTTCTACCACCATACCGTTCCTATCGACTGCATAGAACTCGTAGCAGTTGCCGCGCGAGACTTTCAGCTTGGCCAGCGCAAAGTTCTGCGCCCCAAAAATTTCCCTGATTTTCGCTTCCGGCAACCACGAAGACCTCGGGGTGTCGGTGCAGGTGATTTTTTCTGCGGGAGTGCTTGCTGTGGCAAACCCCGAGACGGCTGTGCCGATGATCATGCTGACTGCCAACGCAAGAAAGCCATGCCGCATTTTTCCCCACCTTGTTGTTGAGCCATTGAATGACCGAATGGTAGGGGGGCGAACTTAAAAGCTTCTTAATGGAGCAGTCTTTCCTAGCGTTTGCGCATCGTCATTGTGTCTGCAGTAATCGCTACATCAAGCTGGCTCAGAAAACTCATGCCTACCAGCAGCTCGCCGGTGATGCCGACGCTGACGGCTACGTTGCGCGCCTTGATGCCGGCAACCTCCACGAGCGGAACGACGATGCGGTAGGTGCTTATCTTGCCGTTGGCGGTGGAGGCCATTCCCTGGGTGCCGGTGGTGTACTTGATACCGAAGGCCTTCGCAGTTTCCGTGCTCATTGCAAGCATTGAGGCTCCGGTATCGATCATGCCTTCGACCGTGCGTCCGTTGATCGTGACCGGAGCGAAATAGTGACGGCCACGGTGGGGGCTGGCACGCAGAACGGCGACACGCGTTTCCTCGACACCGCTCCCCGTGCAGCCTGCACCTGCGCATTCGGCGCCGCTGTTCAGCGCCTGGAATGACTGCTGTCGTGTCATCCACTTGCGAGCGCGTTCGTCACCGCCCGCGGCGGCCTTTGCATACCAGCGCGCGGCCTCTTCGGTGCACCTCGAAACCATGTAGCCGCTTTCGTAACGAACCGCGAGATTGCGCTGTTCGGCAGCATCGCCTGCCTTTGCTTTGTCCAGTGACTCCAGGAATTCCGGTGCCGGTTGTCGCAGCGGCGTTCTGTTCTGCTGATCGCTGGCGGCAAAGTGACGTCCATCGCAGTCCTTGCCGACGGCAAGGCTGGACCAGAATGTGGCAGCCAGCGTAAGTGAGAGAGTGGTCAGCAGCGAAATGGTCGGCATCATGCATTATGGCGATTACATAGGTCGCCGGGACTCTACGCCGCACCAATTCGCCGGTCAACGCAGTTGCAATGCCGCCAGCGCCCTCCGGGGGCGCAGCGCTGCCTTGGGAATTTTCCGGTGATGCCATAAGCTGTGCGGCATGACCAAATGCATTCTGTTCTGCCTGTCACTACTGATGCCGCTTGCCGCCACCTGCAGCGAGTCGGCGGACGGGCGTGTCGTCGCCGTTATCGATGGCGACACGCTGACCGTCGACGTGTCGGGCAAGGGCCATCTCCAGGTGCGCCTGGCCTGGGCCGATGCACCGGACCGCTTGCAGGATCATGGCGAGGCCTCGCGTGCCAGCCTGGGAGCAATGGCTGGCGGACAGGCAGTTCGGCTTGAGGGCTTGGCCAGCACCAAGGGGCAGTGGTTTGCCACGATCTGGGCGGTAGCTCCAGGCGCTCCCTGCGCCAACGCGAATTGCCCGAAAACGCTTGATCTCGGTCTGGCACAGATCACCCGGGGATTGGCCTGGCACGAGCGCCGTGCCCTCGGCCAGTCACCCCAGGCGCTGGGGCAGTACGAACAGGCCGAATTTCAGGCAAAAATCCGCCGCATCGGCCTCTGGGCGGGGAAAAACCCGACCCCGCCATGGGACTGGCGCGGGCGCTGATCGCCCCGGCCGGCCGGGGGCGAGATTGCGTAAACGGCCAATTTGGCGCATAGTGCGCCCCTGCGATCTTCAAGTAGTGTCGTTGTTGTCCGGTTCAGTACCTGCAGTTCAGCGGTATCTTTCCTTTCATCACCTGCCGTCTTGACCATCCCGCATCCCCCGCGATTGCTGGGGTTAATCGCTTCCCGTCTTATTCCCGGAGGTTTGGTCTTGGCCAAAGAAGAACTGCTAGAAATGAATGGCATGGTGGAGGAAGTCCTGCCGGATTCCCGCTTCCGCGTACTGCTCGAAAACGGACATCAACTGGTGGCCTACACCGCCGGCAAGATGCGCAAGCACCACATCCGCATTCTTGCGGGTGACAAGGTGACGCTTGAACTCTCCCCGTACGACCTCTCCAAGGGCCGCATCACCTTCCGCCACATCGAAGGTCGCGCGCCGATGGCTGCCCGCCGCCGTTAATCAGGCGATCTGTGGCGCCTCCTGCAGCGCTTCAGGCGCTGCCGGTGTCGCAGGGGCAGTAGTTGATTTCGACCGAAACATGCACGAGTTCCTCGTGCTGCGCCAGCGCGGCGCGAACATCTGCCGGATTCAGCCCGGCGTCATGGGTGACCAGCCCGACAATCACCGCAAATCTTGATTTGCCGACCCGCCACAGGTGCAAGTCGGCAATCCGCGTATTGGCCGACCAGGCAGGGTGTTGCTCGATGGCTTCGCGGACTTCGGCAACCACCGGGTGATCCATCTCGCAATCAAGCAGCACACGGCTGCTGTCGCGCAGCAGGCGCACGGCCCAGGTGCTGATCAGGATCGCGCCAACGATGCCCATGGCCGGGTCCAGCCATTGCCAGCCGAAGAAGGCGCCCCCCGCGAGTGCGGCGATGGCCAGGATCGAGGTCGCAGCGTCGGTCAGTACGTGCACGTAGGCTGACTTCAGGTTGATGTCTTCGCCATGGTCGTGTGCGTGGGCATGACCATCGGCGTGATCATGGTCGTGACCGTGGTGGTGGGCGCCACCAAGGATGAAGGCACAGAGCAGATTCACCGCCAGCCCCAGCACTGCCACCAGCATCGCCTCATTGAAGCTGATGGGCTCCGGCCGCAGCAGGTGGCCGATCGACTCCCAGACCATTGCAACGGCAACGACAATCAGCATCAGCGCACTGGTAAAACCGGCCAATATTTCGATCTTCCAGGTACCGAAAGCAAAACGCGTATCTGTGGCATAGCGTCGTGCCATGGCGTAGGCCAGCGCCGACAGGCCGATGGCAAAGGCATGGGTAGCCATATGCCAGCCGTCAGCGAGCAAGGCCATCGAGTTGAAAACGACACCCGCAACAATTTCGACGAGCATGGTCGCCAGCGTGATCCACATGACCAGGCGCGCGCTGCGCTCGGCCATCGGGTTGCCGCTGTCGAAGGTGTGGCTGTGCCGCCAGGCTTCCGTATCGTGCATGTCCCGCATTCTACGTGAGCCTCGAGGTTGTGGGCCTTTGGGACCTGTCAGGTTGGCAGGGTTGGATTGAACATGCCGTGGGCTACTCAAGTTTTTCCTGATCGAGGCTGATAAAAGGAAATACGGAGCGAAGAAGAATGGAGGAGAAAAATGGCCGATAAGCTGGAAAACCTCGAAGCGCTGATCGATAACATCCTGCAGGACGAAGGGCCGATGACTCTGGCCGACCTGATCAATCTCATCTCCCAGCCGCATACTTACGATACCTGCCGCCTGCTTGCGGCATGATCTTCATTTTGACGGGCTAGCCGCCTGTGCGGCGGCCCCGGAAAGCAAAACGGCCCTCCAGGTGGAAGGCCGTTTTCTATTGGTGGGGTGAGAGTAACTCAATACGCCGCCTTGATTTTCAACAGATCTTCCTTGGTGATTTCCTTGGGGCGTTTCATGGTCCAGGCATCTTCGCCAAGCCACATCTTGAAGAGTTTGAGATTGGTCTGGCGCTCTTCGTCGGTACGGCCGAGTCGCCGGTACATATTGCCTGGCTCACCGGTCTTGGTGTTCTTGCCGTCGTCCAGTCGCCGCATCAGTGCGCCGCTGTCCGGCCAGGCAGCAAAGAAGAGCAGGTCGGCATAGGAGTCCATGCGCGGGCCCTTGTCGTCATCTTTGTAGCGTTTCTCATCCTCTTGAAAATCACCAAGGTAGGGCGCCTGATCACCATGGCAACGCTCGCATTTGTCCATCCACAGCGGGCGGATGTGCTTGCGGTAAGTAATCTCTTCGGCGATGGCGGGCATGGAAACGGCGCCAAAAATGCAAGCCAGAACAAATTTGTACATGACATCCCCCTTTTTCAAATGTTTCGATGTGGCCCGTCAGAGCGCTTGGTGCTGAAACTTTATCATTGGCGATACGTGTCAGTCTGGGGGGCTGCCGTTGGATTCCCGCGAACACCAAATGAAAACGGCCCCCATTTCTGGGAGCCGTCTGAATTTCTGGTGGGGCGTGAGTGATTCGAACACTCGACCTACGGATTAAGAGTCCGCTGCTCTACCAGCTGAGCTAACGCCCCAATGCATCTGCTTTTCCTGAGTCGTGGTAGGCCGTGCGGGATTCGAACCTGCGACCAACGGATTAAAAGTCCGCTGCTCTACCAACTGAGCTAACGACCCATCGCCCGGAAAAACGCGAGCGCGAATTATAGGCGGCGGCCTGATTTTCTGTCAATCGAAGTTCGTGGCCGGGAGGCTCAATCTTCCCGCATCAGCCGCCAGTATTCGTATTTCAGCGCTCCCCAGGCACCGGCAACGATGGCGATCAGGGTGATGAACGAGCCGAGCGCCAGTGTCGAAACGCCGGTGATGCCCTGGCCAATGGTGCAGCCCATGGCGGTAACGCCGCCGAATCCCATTAGTGCGCCGCCGACGAGGTGGCGGACGAGGTCGGCGACATCGCGGAAGCCTTCCCAGCGGAAATTTCGCGAGACCAGCGCCCAAGCCGTTGAGCCGGCAACGACGCCGAGCGCCAGCGCGACGCCGAAGGAGAGCTTGCGGCTGCTGTCGGACCACAGCATCAGGAGTTCCAGCGTGTAGGCCTGCGGTGCGACAAAAGTCAGGGATTCCATGCGGCCGCTGCTGGTGGCGAGGAACGCTTCCTGCAGGGTGTCCGGGTCTTCGGCCAGGTAGCCAAGGTGGCCGCTGACGTACCAGGCGCCAACAACGATGGCCCCGACGAGGAAGCCGCCGAGCACGTTGTCGCGGGTCAGGAAATCGCGACGGGCGAAGCAGAAAGCGAGTAGACCGCCACCGATGCCGAGCGCGCAGAGCATCAGCGCTGTGCCGGGGGCCATGCCGGTGGCCCTGAGCAAGGCTGGCAAGTCCTGTCCTCCTGGTAGTGCGATGGCCACGGTGTCGAGGGTGTTGACGCGAAGTACACCGAGTACGCCGCGCATGGTCATGTAGGCGGTGACGCCCACCACCAGAAAGACAACCAGTGATTTCAGGTTGCCGGCGCCGATACGGGTGAGTGTGCGTGCCCCGCAACCCGAGGCGAGCACCATGCCGATGCCAAAAAGCGCGCCGCCGACGAGGTGCGACAGCCAGGTCAGGTTTGGTGTGCGGTAGATCGATTTGTCGAGATCGATGAGCCCACTCGCATGCAGTGCGGCGCTGCCAAGAATGGCGATGGCGATGGCCAGCAGCCACATGCGCATGCGGCTCCAGTCTTCCATGTTGATGATGTCGGCGACGGCGCCCATGGTGCAGAAATGGGTTTTCTGGCTGAGCGCGCCAAAGGCTGCGCCGAGGCCAAAGGCAAGGAAGAGAATGGTCGTGGTCGTCATTGGTCGAGATAGCGGGTCGGGTCGGGAATGCCGGCCGCTTCGAAACCCTCGCGGCGCAGGCGGCAGGAGTCGCAGACACCGCAGGCACGACCCTCGTTGTCGGCCTGATAGCAGGAAACGGTCAGGCTGAAGTCGACACCGAGGAAAGTGCCGCGACGAATGATCGAGGCTTTCGAGAGATCGATCAGTGGTGCGTGCACCGTCAGTGCCTTGCCTTCGACGCCGGCCTTGGTGGCCAGATTGGCCATCGCCTGGAAGGCCGCGAGGTATTCGGGGCGGCAGTCCGGGTAGCCGGAATAATCGACAGCGTTGATGCCGACGAAAATATCACGCGCCTGCAATACCTCGGCCCAGGCCAGTGCCAGCGAGAGCATGATGGTATTGCGCGCCGGGACGTAGGTGACGGGAATGCCGGGCTGAACGCCATCGACGGGGACGTCTATATCCGTGTCGGTCAGCGCCGAGCCGCCGAACTGGGCGAGATCAAGCGTAACAATGCGATGTTCGGCCGCTCTTTGCGCGCCTGCCACATTGGCCGCAGCATGAAGTTCGGTACGGTGTCGCTGACCGTAGTCGAAGGACAGGCAGTAGCAGTCGAAACCCGCCGCGTGGGCGATGGCCAGGGTCGTCGCGGAGTCGAGGCCGCCAGACAGGAGAACAATGGCTTTTTGCGTCATGGGGTGGCGAATATACCTTGATTTCGAGTTGGAACGCCACGGTATCTGCTTGTTCCTGCGCTACAATTCGACCTTTCCCCCGATTGACCAGGAGCTTCCCGATGCGCCTTGCTGCCGTTGCCACTGCCATTGTCACCACGCTCGCTGCTTCACTGCCGCTCGCGGCCCCTGCGCATGCTGCTGCCAACGATCGGGTCAAGGTCGGTTTTCTGTCGACCCTCTCTGGCCCGGGCGCCGGCCTCGGCGTAGATATTCGTGATGGCTTCCAGTTGGGGATCAAACACCTTAATGGCAAGCTCGGCAATCTGCCGGCGGAAGTGCTGATCGCCGACGATCAGCAAAAACCCGATGTCGCCAAGCAGGAAGCAGAAAAATTCCTGAAGAAGGAGAAGGTCGATTTCATGACCGGCATCGTTTTCTCCAACCTCATGCTTGCCGTCGGTCCGCAAGCCTTCGATGCCAAGACCTACTACATTTCGGCCAACGCCGGTCCGTCGCAGTACGCTGGTGAGCAGTGCAACCCCTTCTTCTTCAACGTTGCCTGGCAGAACGACAACCTGCATGAGGCTATGGGCAAGTATGTACAGGACAAGGGTTTCCGCAACGTCGTCATCGTTACCCCGAACTATCCCGGTGGCAAGGATGCCGTCTCGGGCTTCAAGCGTTTCTATCAGGGCAAGTCGGAAGAGGTCTATACCAAGCTCGGCCAGCTTGACTATGCTGCAGAACTCGCACAGATCCGTGCGACAAAGCCGGATGCTCTTTTCTTCTTTCTGCCCGGCGGCATGGGCATCAACTTCGTCAAGCAATTTGTTGCAGCTGGACTCTCTCGCGACATCCAGCTTTTTGCCCCCGGCTTTTCAGCGGATGAGGATGTGATCAAGGCCGTCGGCGCGCCGATGCTCGGCATGTTCAACTCCTCGCATTGGGCACACGATTTCAACAATCCGGAGAACAAGCGCTTCGTAGCCGACTTCGAGAAGGAATACGGCCGCCTGCCTTCGCTCTATGCCTCGCAGGGCTACGATGCGGCCATGCTGATCGATGCCGCCGTGCGTGACGTCAAGGGCAATCTGGAAGACAAGGCCGCGCTGCGGAAGGCGTTGGAAGCCAAGCGCTTCAAGTCCGTTCGTGGCGAGTTCAAGTTCAACAGCAACCACTACCCGGTACAGAACTACGTGCTGCGCGTCATTGGCAAGGACACGCAGGGGCGCGTCACCAACAAGACGATGGGCACCATCTTCAGCAATCACGCAGATGCCTACGTTGCTTCCTGCAAGATGAAGTAAGGGGCACGCTCGCGAATACTTCGTCGGCTGCGGCCGGCGGCGCCTCGCCGTACTACAGTACTGCTTCGTTGCCGCCGACCTTGCCACCTCGTCTTCGCTTCGCCTTGAACGCTGTTTCTCCTCTATGACTCAACTCGTCCTCGAACAGGCCCTCAACGGCCTCCAGTTCGGCCTCATGCTTTTCTTGCTGGCCGCCGGGCTGACGCTCGTCTTCGGGATCATGGACATGATCAATCTGGCGCACGGCTCGCTTTATATGGTCGGCGCCTATCTTGCCGCTGCCGCTGTGGCGGCGAGCGGTTCCTTTGTCGTCGGGGTGCTGGCGGCGGTAGCCGGAACGGCGCTGGTCGGTGCGCTGCTGGAGGTGACGGTTCTGCGCCGGCTCTACACCCGCGATCACCTTTCTCAGGTGCTTGCCACCTTTGCCCTGATCCTCATCGCCAACGAAGCGGTGCGCATGATATGGGGTGATCAGCCGGTGCTGCTCAATCCGCCCGAGATGCTTTCCGGCCCGGTGGAGATTGCCGGCTTCAGCTACCCGGCTTTCCGCCTGCTGATCATTGCTGTCGGTGCAGCCGTCGCGCTGCTGCTCTATCTCGTCGTGGCGCGAACACGGGTCGGCATGTGGGTACGCGCCGGCGCTTCCAATCGTGAAATGACCGAGGCCCTGGGCATCAACGTCAAGCGTTTGTTCACGCTGGTCTTTGCTGCCGGCGCCGGCCTCTGTGCGCTGGCCGGGGCGATGCTCGGGCCGCTGCTGGCGGTGCAGGTGGGCATGGGCGAAAGCATTCTGATCCTGGCCTTCGTGGTCATCGTCATCGGCGGTATCGGCTCGATTCGCGGTGCGCTGGTCGGCAGCCTGCTCGTCGGCGTTGTCGACACGCTGGGTCGTGCCTTGCTGCCCTGGCTGCTGCGCAACTTTCTGCCGGGTGAAGTGGCGGCCAATCTCGGGCCGGCACTGGCGGCGATCCTCATCTACCTGCTCATGGCGGCCGTGCTCTTCTGGCGCCCGGCCGGGCTGTTTCCGGCTCGCGGCTGATGGGCGGCGCGCTTTATCGCCAATCCTCCCGGCGTCGTTGGCTGGCACTGGCAGCGCTTGCCGGTCTGGCTGTGCTGCCGCTGTTGCTGCAGGCGGCGGGGCAGGCGTTCTACGTCAGCTTTGCCTCACGCCTGCTGATCTTTGCGTTGGCAGCGACGAGCCTGAATTTTGTCGTCGGCTTCGGCGGCATGATTGCCTTTGGCCACGCCGCCTTTTTCGGCGCCGGTGCCTACACGGTCGCCATCCTGATGGAGAACGGCGTCAGCTCGGCCCTGCTGGCCTGGCCGCTGGCGGTTGCAGTGGCAGCGTTGCTGGCGCTGGGCATCGGACTGGTCAGCCTGCGAACACGTGGCGTCTATTTCATCATGATCACGCTGGCCTTTGCCCAGATGATCTACTACCTGTTCATCTCGTTGAAGGCCTGGGGGGGCGACGACGGCTTGTCGCTGGCCACGCGTTCGACCCTGGGGCCGCTGCCGCTGTCAAATGATGCGGTCTTCTACTGGATTGTCCTCGGCTGTCTGGCGGCCAGCCTCTTTCTGCTCGATCGCGTTACCCATGCCCGTTTTGGCCGCGTGCTGCAGGCCATCCGCGAAAACGAATCGCGCATGGAAGCGCTGGGCTATCCGGTGCGCAACTACAAGCTGCTCTGCTTTGTCATCGGCGGTGCGCTGGCCGGGTTGGCCGGCGCCTTGATCGCCAACCACGGCCAATTGGCCAGCCCCAACCTGTTGCAGTGGACGCAGTCGGGGACATTGTTGGTGATGGTCATCGTCGGCGGTGTCGGCGCGCTCTATGGGGGCGTCGTCGGCGCGGCGGCACTGTTGCTGCTGGAAGAGGTGCTGTCACACTTCACGCATCACTGGCATGCCGCACTGGGGTTGGTGCTCCTGCTTGTCGTCTTCCGCGCGCCGCGCGGTATAGCGCCCTACTTTCACGGCCGCTTCTCGCGCAGCAAGAAGAGCGAGGCG
>JBAYVG010000003.1:0-67013 GCA_041674785.1 Rhodocyclaceae bacterium | reverse complement strand
TTCGGCCAGCACGTCGACGCCGTCGCGGAACGGGAAGAAGGCATCCGAGGCAACCACCGAGCCGGCAAGTGAAAGGCCTGCGTGCTGTGCCTTGATGCTGGCAATCTTGGTCGAATCAACACGCGACATCTGGCCGGCGCCGACGCCGAGCGTCATGCCGTTGCCGCAGAAGACGATGGCGTTCGACTTGACGAACTTGGCGACACGCTCGGCAAAGAGCAGGTCTTCGATCTGCTGCGCGGTCGGCTGCACCTTGGTGACGACCTTGAGGCCGGCGGCCTGGGCAGTGAAGTTGTCCGGCGTCTGCACCAGCAGGCCGCCGCCGACGCGCTTGTATTCGAGGGCGTTGAGCTGGCGCGAGATCGGCACGAGCAGCACGCGCAGGTTCTGCTTCGAGGCCAGTGCGGCCTTGGCTTCGGCGGTGAAGGCCGGGGCGATCAGCACTTCGACGAAATGCTTGCGCTCGTTCATGGCGTTGACCACGTCGATGCCGACTTCGCCGTTGAAGGCGATGATGCCGCCGAAGGCCGAGGTCGAGTCGGTCTTGAAGGATTTCTCGTAGGCGCCGAGAAGGTTTGCGTCGATGGCGACGCCGCACGGGTTGGCGTGCTTGACGATGACGCAGGCCGGGGCATCGAAGGACTTGACGCATTCCCAGGCGGCGTCGGAGTCGGCGATGTTGTTGTACGACAGTTCCTTGCCCTGCAGCTGGGTGTAGGCGGCAATGCTGCCAGCAACTGCATTGGTGTCGCGGTAGAAGGCGGCCGACTGGTGCGAGTTTTCACCGTAGCGCAGGATTTCCGTGCGGTCGAAGGCCAGTTGCAGCTTGGCCGGGAAAACGGACGGCACCGGTGCCGCTGCCTCCGGCTGGGCTTCCGCACCGTCATCGAGGCCGGTCAGCCAGTTGGCGATCATGCTGTCGTAGCGGGCGGTGTGCGTGAAGGCCTTTTTCGCCAGGTTGAAGCGGGTGGCCAGTTGCAGGGCGCCGGCGTTGGCCTTCATCTCGGCGAGCAGCGGGGCATAGTCTTCCGGGTCGGTGACGATGGCGACGCCGGCGTAGTTCTTGGCCGAGGAGCGGACCATGGCCGGGCCGCCGATATCGATGTTCTCGATGGCATCTGCCAGCGTCACGCCGGCCTTGGCGATGGTCGCGGCGAACGGGTAGAGGTTCACGCAGACGAGGTCGATGGTCGGGATGCCGTGCTGCTCGATGGTGGCCAGATGTTCCGGCAGATCGCGGCGGGCAAGGATGCCGCCGTGCACTTTCGGGTGCAGCGTCTTGACGCGGCCGTCGAGCATTTCCGGGAAACCGGTGTAGTCGCCGATCTCGGTGACGGTAAGACCGGCGTCGCGCAGCATCTTGGCGGTGCCGCCGGTGGACAGGAGCTTGACGCCTTGAGCGGCAAGCCCTTGAGCGAATTCAAGGACGCCGGTTTTGTCGGAGACGGAAATGAGGGCTTGGCGGATGGTCATGGCGGTAATGGCTCGTGACAGATTAAAGGAGGTTGTGTTCGGTGAGCTTCTTGCGCAGCGTATTGCGGTTGATGCCGAGCATCTCCGCTGCCAGCGTCTGGTTGCCGTCGGCCTGGCGCAGCACGACTTCGAGCATCGGTTTCTCGACGTTCTTCAGCACCATGTCATAGATCGAGCACGGCATTTCGCCGTCAAGATCACGAAAGTATTTTTCCAGTGCGCCGGTGACGCACGTTGATATGTCGTTGTGACGGGCCATGTTGGCCTTCCCCTTTGGTTTTATTGAACAGCTCAGGCTGCAAGTGCGCCGTGATTGTTGCTCTCTGCGCTATCTGCGTAGCTAAGGTGCTCGCTTTGTTCGGCGAGCGCGAAAAAGAAATCATTGACTGCCTGCTGCTGCAGTTCCAGCGTCGGCAGCTGGTTCATGGCATGGCGGAAAGCGGCCGAGCCGACCAGCCCCTTGGTATACCAGGCGATATGCTTGCGCGCGACGCGGACGCCGGTCTCGATACCGTAGAAACCGTAGAGGTCCTCCAGGTGCTCGCGCAGGATGTTGTGGATCTCGGCGACGCGGGCTGGTGGCAGGTGCTCACCGGTCTTCAGGTAGTGCTCGATCTCGCGGAACAGCCAGGGGCGGCCCTGGGCGGCGCGGCCAATCATGACGGCGTCGGCACCGGAGGCATCGAGCACCCGTTTCGCTTTTTCCGGTGATCCGATGTCGCCATTGGCGATGATCGGAATCCGGGCTTCAGCCTTGACGGCCCGAATAGTGTCGTACTCGGCGTGGCCGGTGTATTGCTGGCAGCGCGTGCGGCCGTGGATGGCCAGCGCACGGATGCCGGCGGCCTCGGCGATCCGGAGGACGGCCAGTGCGTTGCGGTTGTGCATATCCCAGCCAGTACGGATTTTCAGCGTTACCGGCGTGTCGGGAACGGCTTGGACGACCGTTTCCAGAATCTGTTTGACCAGCGGCTCGTCGCGCAAGAGCGCCGAGCCGGCCATGACGTTGCATACCTTCTTGGCCGGACAGCCCATGTTGATGTCGATGATCTGCGCACCATTGGCGACATTGTGGCGGGCCGCTTCGGCCATCATCTGCGGATCAGCGCCGGCGATCTGTACCGAGATCGGTTCGACTTCGCCAGCGTTGTTGGCTCGGCGAATGGTCTTGGCGCTTCCGTAGAGCAATGAGTTTGACGTGACCATTTCCGAGACGGCCAGCCCGGCGCCGAGCTTCTTGCACAACTGCCGGAAAGGCCGGTCCGTCACGCCCGCCATGGGGGCGACGAAGAGGTTGTTCCGGAGGGTGAAGCCGCAGAATTCCATGGGTCGTGAGGTGTTCAGTACAGGGCGGATGGCGTCGGAAAGGCGCGGATTGTACCGCAACGCCTGCCTAAAAAATAGTCAGTCTGCTAGCTGTTCCGCGTGTGCAGGATGGTGCGTTGGCGTCGACGCAACGCTGCTTTCTTGCGACACTCCGGAAATTGCTACGGGATGCCGTAATTAATCCCATGTTGAACAAAGTGCTAGACGAGGTGCTTCATGGAAGAACTGAAGAACAACGATCCGAGGGGTGAGCCCGATGCGGCAGACGCCGGCGAAGACGCCGAGCGGGCGCCGCGTTTCCGTTTGTCGAAGCGGACCATCATCATTGCCGGGGCGGTGCTGCTGGCTCTGCTGCTGATCGTTTCCGGAGTCCTTGCCTACCAGTCGAATGCCAGGCAAAAGGCCGCCGCAGCGGAGAAGGCCCTGGGTGAAAAACGCGAACGTGCGCTGCGTGAGGAAGAAAAAAGGGTTGAGGCCGTAGAGGCGCAGGCACGCGCCGAGAAGAGTCGGAAGGCGCACGAGGAAATCATGGCGGCCAGCCCGCCGGCAGCGAGCCTTCCGCCGCCGCCGGAGAAGGCGCTGGTTGTTCCTGCGGAGCAAGCGACCGTGGCGGGAGAATCCTCAAAACCAGCAAGTGCGGTGGCTGCAGCCCCCCCTCCGGCGACGCCAGCATCTCCCGAAAGCAACAAGGAAGAAGTGAAGAAGGCGCCTGAGGTGGCCGCACCGGGTGCTGCCGGTGGCTGCACCCTGAGCCGGGGAAGTCCTGAGGATTATGGCAAGGCGCTGGGGCGTTGCCTGGAGGAGTTCAACCGGCTGGAAGGTCGGAAAAACTAAAACCGCAGCGGTGCCCGGTTTCGTCAGTCGCGCTGGTAGAGAACGAAAGCGAAGGCGATGCCGTCGGCACTGGTATGGGCTTCGCGCGACATTTCGTGCCAGTCGGTAGCGGAAAACTCCGGAAAATACGCATCGCCAGCGTAGTCGCCGGCGATCTCGGTCAGGTAGATGCGCTGCACCAGCGGCAGGGCTTGCCGGTAAAGTTCGGCGCCGCCGATCACGAAGGCTTCATCGACATCGGCTGTTGCCGCTATCGCCGCTTCCAGCGAGCCGACCCGTTCACCACCAACTGGCTGGTAGTCGGCGTTGCGGCTGACGACGATGTTGCGCCGTCCGGGTAGCGGTCGGCCCAGCGATTCCCATGTTTTGCGACCCATGATCACCGGTTTTCCGAGCGTGGTGCGCTTGAAGTGCTGGAGATCTTCCGGCAGGCGCCAGGGCAGCGTGTTGTCACGGCCAATGACCCGCTGGTTGGCCATCGCGGCGATCAGGGAGAGGGTGGTCATACGCGCTTTCTTGCCGCCGCCAGCCAGGCGACGAGCCCGGTTGTCGAGGTGTCGGCTTCTATTTGGGTGTTGGATTCGATGGCGGGCAGCAGGCGGGCAGCCAGCTGCTTGCCAAGCTCCACACCCCATTGGTCGAATGGGTTGATGCCCCAGAGCGCAGCCTGTGCGCATGTCTTGTGCTCGTAGGCCGCGATCAGCTGACCAAGCGCAAACGGTGTCAGCTGGGGGAGCAGCAGCATTGACGACGGCTGGTTGCCCGGACAGGCGCGCAGCGGGTTGTCATGCGTGCTGCCGAAAGCGAGTGCTTCGGCTTGTGCGAGGCAATTGGCAAGCAGCTTTTCGTGGTGGCCGGGGAGTGGGTAGTCGCTTGCGGCGAACGCAATGAAATCGCTGGGGATCAGGCAGCCGCCCTGATGCAGCAACTGGAAGTAGGCGTGCTGGGTGTTGCTGCCGGCACCACCCCAGAGTACCGGGGCGGTGTGTACTCCGACCGGGGTGGCGTCAGGTGTCAGCGATTTTCCGTTGGACTCCATGTCCAGCTGCTGCAGGTAGTCCGGTAGGTAACGCAGCGACTGGCTGTAGGGCGAGATGGAAAGATTCCAGGCATCGAGGAAATTGATGTTCCAGATGCCGATCAGCGCCATCAGCAACGGCAGGTTACGTTCGGTCGGGGCCGTGCGGAAGTGCGTGTCCATGGACTCGGCACCAGCCAGCAGCTGTTCGAAGGCATCCATGCCGATGGCCAGTGCCAGCGGCAGGCCAACCGGAGACCACAAGGAAAAGCGTCCGCCGACCCAGTCGTTGAACGCGAAGAGGTTATCCGGCGGGATGCCGAAGCGCAGGGCTTCGGCAACATTGGCGGTAACCGCGACAAACTGCCGGGCCATGGCGGCATCGCTGGCATCGCCGGCTGCGCTCAATAGCCAGTCGCGTGCCGTGCGAGCGTTGGTCAGGGTTTCGAGCGTGGTGAAAGTCTTGCTGGTAACGATGAACAGTGTCGTGCGCGGGTCGAGGCTTTCCAGTGTCGGCGCCAGATCGGCTGCATCGATATTGGAGACGTAGTGCACCTGCAGCGACGGATGGGTATAGGCACTGAGTGCGGTTGTCAGCATGCGCGGGCCGAGATCGGAGCCGCCGATGCCGAGGTTGACGACCGACCGGATTGGCTCACCGGAAAAGCTGCGCCACTGTGTGCTGCGCACCGCGTCGCAGAAGGTGCGCATCCGGGCGCGGTTGGCATGAATGCCGGGCATGATGTCGCTGCCATTGACGTAAAGCGGCGAGGTGTTGCTGCGACGCAGGGCAACGTGCAGGGCTGCCCGGTTTTCGCTCTGGTTGACGGGTTCGCCGCCAAACATGCGTTCGACCCAGTCCGTGACCTTTCGCTCATCGGCAAGCTTGGCGAGCAGGGACAGTGTTGTCGCATCGAGGCGCTGTTTCGAATAGTCGAAAAGCAGCCCGTCGACTTCCAGCGACAGACGGGAAAAGCGTTCGCCATCTGCAGCAAACAGTTCGCGCAGATGTTGGCTGCGCATTGTTGCAGCATGTTCTTCAAGCGCCTGCCAGGCGCGCGATTCGACAATCGTCATGGCGTTCAGACGGCGACGGGTGCCGGGATGTGCGGGTGCGGGTCGTAGCCTTCCAGCGTGAAATCCTCGAAGCGGAAAGCGAACAGATCCTTCACCTCGGGGTTGATGCGCAGCTTTGGCAGGGTGCGTGTTTCACGCGAAAGCTGCAGTTGTGCCTGTTCCAGATGGTTGTTGTAGAGATGAGCGTCCCCCAGGGTGTGCACGAAATCAACGGGCTTGAGGTTGCAGACCTGGGCCAGCATCAGCGTCAGCAGCGCGTAGGAAGCGATGTTGAAGGGAACGCCGAGGAAGATGTCGGCACTGCGCTGGTAGAGCTGGCAGGAGAGGCGTCCGTCAGCGACATAAAACTGGAAGAGGGCATGGCAAGGGGGCAGGGCCATGCGGTCGACGTCGCCAGGGTTCCAGGCGCTGACCAGGTGGCGGCGGGAATCCGGATTTTTCTTCAGGCCCTCGATCAACTGAACGATCTGGTCTATTTCGCGACCATCGGCGGTGGTCCAGTGCCGCCACTGGTGGCCGTATACCGGGCCAAGGTTGCCGTTTTCGTCGGCCCATTCGTCCCAGATGCGAACGCCGTTGTCCTGCAGGTACTTGATGTTGGTGTCGCCCTGAAGGAACCACAGCAACTCGTGGATGATCGAACGGAGGTGCAGTTTCTTGGTGGTCAGGACCGGGAAGCCGTCGTCAAGGTTGAAACGCATCTGCCAGCCGAAAACCGAGCGGGTCCCGGTGCCGGTGCGGTCCGATTTGGCGTGGCCGTGAGCCAGCACATGGCGCATTAGATCAAGATATTGCTGCATGGAGAGCCTGCGTGGGAACGCCGGGATGATTTGTGGAAAAGGCATTCTAAAGGAATTCGACGTCTTCGGCGGGCCGCCGGGCGGTCTGTTTGGCGCGATGAAGTGTCCAGAATTGACTTGCCGGGCAGACTTTTTGCTCGTTAGACTGCCGAACCCCTTGTCATTTCATCGAAAAATAAAATAACGCCAGAGAACTGCTACTGGCGATGGAGATGTAGCCATGATGCTGAACCTGTTTTCGTCGCGCCCCGATCATCCGCTGGCAGATGCCAAAGAGCTCAAGCGGGTCATTTCCGAGTTGCCGCTCGACAATGCCTTCAAGGCGGTCGATGAAGTTTCCGGCTGGCTGGAGTCGCTGGGCAATGCCGAGGGCTTTCGCGTAGATCAGTTGTTTGACCTCGTGCGCCAGCTCGACGATGCCGTGCAGCCGCATCTCAAGAGCCTGTCGCGCAACTATCTGAACTCGCCGCGCCTTTCGCGCGCAGAGGAAAAACGTTTGTGGTCGGCGATCTTCGGGTACTGGGGGCAGTTTGCCGATCTGTGTGAACGCTGCATGACCAAGCTGGGCGAAAAGGACAAGGGGGTTGATGCGCTCAAGGCCTCGCTGCCGCTTCTGGCCGCACGCACGGTTGCTGCGCTGGGCCAACAGGTGAAGTGGGTCGAATTTCGTTATGGCCCGGTCAAAAGCGAGCTCTGGCAACGCCTTGGTCACGCCTATCTGGTGGCTGAAGCGGGCAAGGCAGCACACAAGCCCTTGCAGTTGTATCCGAACGTTCAGGGGGCGACGACGGTTGCCAGCGAGTATCTGCATGCGCTCGCCTTTCACGCCTCGTCGATGGACAGTCTGATGCCACTCGAGATCGAGCTGGCTGACCGCCTGCTGGCGCATTTTCTGCCGGGCTTCGTATTTTCCGCCGAGGCACAGAGCAGTAGCGTGTATTGGGTCGATGCGGCGAAAGCCGTACCGCCGATGCGCATGGCCAAGTTGCCGCATGCGGTGACACCGACGCTCCGCTTTTTCTCTCCTGGCTCGGTCCCGCAGACACTGGAAGAGATGATTCACAGCGTCGAGCGGGGCGATATTCCGGCCGATCTGAATCTTGGTGGGCAATATCAGCCGCGTGCCTTGCTACCAGTGCTGCGACACCTGGCCATGTACTGGGCGGCACAGCCGCCGTTGCGCGAGCATCCGCGCCACAACGTCAAGACGCGTCTGGCCGTGCTGCATGGGTTCGACGACAGTTTTACGGTCTTCGCCGGCGATGTGGCCCGCATCGGCAAGGAACGGACCGCAGAAAGCTGGGTGGTCGAAAACGTCAGCCTTGGCGGCTTTGGTGCGGCGATCGACAATCTGCGCGGCGACTGGCTGAAGGTCGGGGCGCTCATCAGCATGCAACCCGAAGGGGGGGAGAACTGGGTGCTGGGCGTCGTGCGGCGCTTCTCGAAGGAGAGTGACAACGAAGCCAATGTCGGTATCCAGACACTGGCGCGACAGGCGGTCAGCGTCGAGTTGCGGCCACGGGCGAGCATGTATGCTGCCAGCAACAGCATCCCCGGCATCCGCTTGCCGGAAGACAAGGCCCCGGGCGAGGTACGGCTGGTGTTGCCGACGGCAACCTTCGATGTGCGCGAGAGCCTGGAGTACAGCAACGGCGAACGGCGTTATCTGCTGACGCCGATCGAGCAGATCGAAGCCGGGGCAGACTTCGAGATCGCGCGTTACCGCGAGCTGGTTGAAGGCTGATTACCTGGGCCGGAGTGCCGACTTCGGGCGGAACACCCTGACTACGGCCTCGTTCGTTTCGACGTAGGGGCCACCGATCAGATCCAGGCAGTAAGGGATGGCGGCAAAGATGCCGGGCACGCTCTGCTGGCCGTCGGCCCCCTTGACCCCTTCCAGCGTTTCCCTGATCGATTTCGGCTGTCCCGGCAGGTTGATGATCAGTGACTGCTTGCGGATAGCGCCAACCTGGCGCGAGAGGATCGCTGTCGGCACGAAATTCAGGCTGATCTGCCGCATCTGTTCGCCGAACCCCGGCATGACCTTGTCAGCCACAGCCAGTGTCGCTTCCGGGGTGACATCACGCAGCGCCGGACCGGTCCCGCCGGTGGTCAGCACCAGGTGGCAGCCGACCTGGTCAACCAGTTCGATCAGGGTCTTTTCGATCAGCGCCTGCTCGTCCGGGATCAGCCGGGTTTCCATGTGCCATGGCGAACTGAGCGCGTTGCCGAACCACTCCTGCAGCGCGGGAATGCCCTTGTCTTCATAAACGCCTTGTGAAGCACGGTCACTGATCGAGACCAGTCCGATCCGCAGTGTTTCAGCCGTCATGTCAGTCATTGCCGTTCCCATTGCCATCGTTGGCGTTCTGTACGGCAAGCGTACCGGCTTCGAGATCCTTGAGCGTCTGGAAAATTGCCCGGTAGCTACGCGGCGGTTTCTGGCCTTCCTGCTCCTTCAAAGCGCTGCGGCGCAGTGCACGCAGATGCTGCAGGTCGGCATCGGGGAACGTGTTGGCAATGTCGCTCAGGGCCTGCTCGTCTTCCATCAGCCGGGTGCGCAGCCGCTCCAGACGGTGCATGCGGGCGACTTCCACCGCCGATTCGCCGCGAAGGTTGGCCAGTGCCGCGCGGATAGGTTCTGCTTCAAGGTCGCGCATTACCTTGCCGACATATTGCAGCTGCCGCCGCTTGGCACCGTGGCTGCTCATCCGCTGCGCCTCGAACAGCGCGTCGCGCAGATTTTCGGGGATGTCGATCTTCTTCAGCCAGTCGCTGGGCAGGTCGGCCAGCTCCTCGCCGAGATCCTGCAATTCCTGCATCTGCTGCTTTTTTCGGGTCTTCGACAGGGGTTCTAGACTGGCGTCAGCGTCGGTAGCGTATTTGTTGCTGGAAGCGGGTTTTATCTTGGGCATGGCGTCAGGGTCGGGCAGGGCAGGGTGGGCTGCTATGATAGCGACTTTCCCGCGATTACCGAATGTCAGAGTCCCTTACCATGTCACGCCCAGCCCAGGATTCACGTTTCAGCCACCGTTTCGAGACCCTGCAGCAGCTTACCCGGGATGTGCTGGCGCATGCCCGCAAGCAGGGTGCCAGTGCCTGCGATGTCGATGTTTCGGAAGGCTTCGGGCAGTCGGTGACCGTGCGTCAGGGGGCGGTGGAAACAATCGAATACAACCGCGACAAGGGGATCGGCGTCACGGTCTACCTCGGCCAGCAGAAGGGGTACGCCAGTACGTCGGATTTTTCAGGCGCGGCGCTGAAGGAGACCGTCGAGGCCGCGCTCAATATCGCCCGTTTCACCGCAGCCGATCCTTGCGCGGGGCTGGCTGACGCCGCCTTGCTGGCGAAGGACGCAGCGGATCTCGATCTCTATCATCCCTGGGGGGTTTCGGTCGAATCGGCCATTGATCTCGCCCGCCGCTGCGAGGCCGCCGCCTTTGCGGTCAGCCCGCTGGTGACGAATTCCGAGGGGGCCAGCGTTTCCACCCAGGAAGCCCAGTTCGTTTCGGCGAACAGTCTTGGCTTCATGGGGGGCTACCCAAGCTCGCGTAATTACATCGCCTGTTCTGTCATTGCTGGAAAGGGTGACAGCATGCAGCGCGACGACTGGTATTCGAGCGCCCGCAGTGGTGCGGCGCTGGCTGCTCCCGAAGAAATTGGCGATTACGCGGCGCGGCGCGCTCTGTCGCGGATCGGCGCGCGCAAGATTCGCACCTGCCAGGTTCCGGTGCTGTTCGAAGCGCCGCTGGCGTCGGCATTGATCGGCAGCTTTGTGCATTCGGTCAGTGGCGGCGCGCTCTACCGCAAATCGTCCTTTCTGCTTGACAGCCTCGGGACGCAGGTTTTTCCCGAACATATGGCTATCAGCGAGCGCCCGCATCTGCCGCGCGGGCTGGCTTCCAGCCCCTTCGATAGCGATGGCGTCGCCACCCGTGACCGTGAGGTCATCGTCAACGGCGTCCTGCAGGGATACTTCCTCAGTGTCTATACCGCCCGCAAGCTGGGCATGCAGACGACAGGCAATGCCGGCGGCAGCCATAACCTGATCGTCCAGCCGGGTGATCTTGATTTTCGTGGCCTGCTGCAGAAGATGGGGCGCGGCCTGCTCGTTACCGAACTGCTCGGCCATGGCGTCAACTATGTCACCGGCGATTATTCGCGCGGGGCGGCCGGTTACTGGGTCGAGGGCGGCGAGATTCGCCACCCGGTCGAGGAGATCACCATTGCCGGCAATCTCCGCGACATGTTCCGCAATATTGTTGCTGTCGGTAATGACACGCTCTGTCGCGGCTCCAAGCAGGTCGGCTCAATCCTTGTTGAGCGGATGAAAATCGCCGGCAGCTAAGCTGTTCCCCGGCAATCGATTCCCCGGCTTTAAATACTTTGTTTGGCCCCGGGTCGACAACTTTCCAAAAAGTTGTATGATAACCCGGTGTTCGGTTCATCATTTTGTGCGGTACCTTGAAATGGGTGCTGGCTGAAGCCGTATCCGAATACGGCCTAGGGATCTCGATGCCGGGCTGCCAATATCTGTTAGATCAACTCTCTGGAGGAGACAAATCCATGGAAAGACGTTCGTTTCTGAAAAAAGCCAGTGCCGGCCTCGCCGTTGGCGCCGCAACTGCAATGCCGGCGATTGCCGCCGATGCCCCGACCATCAAGTGGCGCCTGGCGTCCAGCTTCCCGAAGAGCCTGGACACCATTTACGGTGCTGCTGAAATCGTCGCCAAGCGCGTGGCTGAGGCCACTGGCGGCAAGTTCCAGATTCAGGTGTTCGCCGGCGGCGAACTCGTTCCGCCGTTCGGCGTGCTCGACGCCGTCAAGGACGGCACGGTCGAAATGGCCCACACCGCTTCCTACTATTTCGTTGGCAAGGATCCCACGTTCGCTTTCGACGGCACGATCCCGTTCGGCATGACCAGCCGCCAGGTCGACGCCTGGTACCGTCATGGCAACGGCAAGAAGCTGATTACCGAGTTCTACGCCAAGTCGAACATCCACACGATTCCGGCGGGCAACACCGGTACCCAGATGGGCGGCTGGTTCCGCAAGGAAATCAAGACCCCGGCTGATCTGCAGGGTCTGAAGATGCGTATTGGCGGCTTCGCCGGTCAGGTTATCGCCAAGCTTGGCGCCGTGCCGCAACAGATTCCGGGTGGCGACATCTACCCGTCGCTGGAAAAGGGCACCATCGACGCAGCTGAATGGATCGGTCCGTACGACGACCAAAAGCTGGGCTTCAACAAGGTTGCCAAGTTCTACTACTACCCGGGTTGGTGGGAAGGCGGCCTGCAGTTGTCGCTGTACATCAACACCAAGATGTGGGCTTCGCTGCCGAAGGAATACCAGACCATCCTCGAACTGGCCTGTGCCGACGCACACGTTGAGACGATGTCTGCCTACGACGCCAAGAACCCGACCGCGCTGAAGCAGCTGGTCGGGGCCGGCGCCCAGCTGCGCCCGTTCCCGAAGGAAGTCATGGACGCCTGCTACAAGGCGTCCCAGGAGCTGTTCGCTGAAACCTCGGCGAAGAACCCCGAGTTCAAGAAAATCTACGACGACTACAAGAAGTTCATGGCCGACGAAAACCTCTGGTTCCGCATCGCCGAAGGTTCGTACGCGAACTACATGTACAGCGCCAAGTAATTGCTGCGCTGCTTGCAGCATCGAAAAACGGGAGCTTTGGCTCCCGTTTTTTTGTGTTTATTTTTCGTCTGCAGGTTTTCCTGTTTCCACAATGTGAAACGCCGTTTGTGTCTCTCCAGCGTCACTAGAATCGGTTTGCTGTCCGTTCTAACAACCTTGAGGAGACACAACATGGAACGTCGTTCTTTCCTGAAAAAAGCTGGTGCCGGCCTGGCTGTCGGCGCTGCAACTGCAATGCCGGCGATTGCTGCCGATGCCCCGAATATCAAGTGGCGCCTGACCTCCGCCTTTCCGAAGAGCCTGGACACCATTTACGGTGGCGCCGAAACCGTTGCCAGGCGCGTGGCCGAAGCCACTGGCGGCAAGTTCCAGATCCAGGTTTTCGCTGCCGGCGAAATCGTCCCCGGCGGCCCGGCGGCGCTCGATGCCGTCACCAGCGGCTCGGTCGAGATGTGCCACACCTGCGCCTTCTACTCCGTTGGCAAGGACCCCACGTTCGCCTTCGACACGGCCGTTCCCTTCGGCATGACCAACCGCCAAATGGATGCCTGGTATCGCTATGGCAACGGCGGCAAGCTGATGCGCGAATTCTTTGCCACTCACGGTCTGTACAACATCCCGGCCGGCAACACCGGTGTGCAGATGGGCGGCTGGTACCGCAAGGAAATCAAGAAGGTGGCCGACCTGCAGGGCCTGAAGATGCGCATTGGCGGTCTCGCCGGCCAGGTACTGGCCAAGCTCGGCAGCGTGCCGCAACAGATCCCGGGCGGCGATATCTACCCGTCGCTGGAGAAAGGCACCATCGACGCTGCTGAATGGATCGGTCCGTACGACGACCAGAAGCTCGGCTTCAACAAGGTCGCCAAGTACTACTACTATCCGGCCTGGTGGGAAGGCGGTCCGCAGATCACCACCTTCGTCAGCCAGAAACACTGGGCGAGCCTGCCCAAGGAGTATCAGGCCATTCTCGAACTGGCCTGTGCCGATGCCCACGTCGAAATGATGGCGCAATACGATGCCAAGAACCCGACGGCATTGAAGCAGCTGGTTGGCGCCGGTACGCAGCTGCGTCCGTTCCCGAAGGAAGTGCTCGACGCCTGCTACAAGGCGGCGAATGAGTTGTACGCCGAAATTTCGGCGAAGAATCCGGCCTTCAAGAAAGTTTACGACGACTTCCGAAAATTCCAGGGTGACCAGAATCTGTGGTTCCGGATTGCCGAAGGTTCGTATTCGAACTACATGGCTTCTGCCAGGTAATTGCCGGAATTTTTTGCTCGGGCCGGTGTCGGATTTCCGCACCGGCCTTTTTGTTTTCATGGCCGTCCGAAAATATCGGCAGCCGGCCGCGATGGTGGTATCTTTTCGTTTGCTGTTCCTTCTGCTTCGGGGTGGAAGGGAGTCCAGCAACACAACAACATTGAGGAGATCAAACTAATGGAACGTCGTTCCTTCCTTAAGAAAGCAGGTGCCGGCCTAGCCGTTGGCGCTGTAGCCATGCCGGCGATTGCATCCGATGCCCCCACCATCAAGTGGCGCCTCGCTTCCAGCTTCCCCAAGAGCCTTGACACCATTTACGGCGGCGCCGAAGTCATGGCCAAGCGCGTCGCCGAGATGACCGGCGGCAAGTTCCAGATTCAAGTGTTTGCCGGTGGCGAAATCGTGCCGGGTCCGGGCGTGCATGACGCCGTGAAAGACAATACCGTCGAGATGGGGCATACCTGCTCCTACTATTTCTTCGGCAAGGATCCCACGTACGCCTTCGACACGGCGGTTCCGTTCGGCATGAACAACCGCCAGACCGATGCCTGGTATCGTCACGGCAACGGCGCCAAGCTGATGGGCGAATTCTTCGCCAAATCGAACATCGTTGCCATTCCCTGCGGCAACACCGGCGTCCAGATGGGTGGCTGGTTCCGCAAGGAAATCAAGACGGTAGCCGACCTGCAAGGTCTGAAAATGCGTATTGCCGGTCTGGCCGGGCTGACCCTGAGCAAGCTCGGTGCGGTGCCGCAGCAGATTCCCGGTGGCGACATCTACCCGTCGCTGGAAAAAGGCACCATCGACGCCGCCGAATGGGTCGGTCCGTACGATGACCAGAAGCTCGGCTTCAACAAGGTCGCCAAGTACTACTACTACCCGGGCTGGTGGGAAGGCGGTCCGCAGATCTCCATCTACGTCAACAAGCAGAAGTACGCCGAATTGCCGAAGGAATATCAGGCCATTCTCCAGGCCGCCTGTGCCGACGCCCACGTCGACATGATGGCCAAGTACGATGCCAAGAACCCGACGGCACTGAAGCAGCTGGTCGGTTCGGGCACGCAACTGCGCCAGTTCCCGAAGCCGGTGATGGACGCCTGCTACAAGGCGGCGCAGGAAATCTACGCTGAAATCTCAGCGAAGAATCCCGAGTTCAAGAAGGTCTACGACGACTACAAGAAGTTCATGGACGACCAGAACCTGTGGTTCCGTGTCGCCGAAGGCGCCTACTCGAACTACATGTACAGCACGCGGTAACTCAGCCGGCGGGAGAAGTTCTCTCGCCGTGTCGATCCGACGGGAGCTTCGTGCTCCCGTTTTTTTTGCGCTCAGGGTACGCAGGCCGGGATTGCGATCCGTGTCGATGTTATATACTGAAACGGCTTTACCAATACGAAAATAACCTATCGTCAAAGGAGACTTTTGTTTATGGAAAGACGTTCGTTTCTGAAAAAAGCCGGTGCCGGCCTCGCCGTAGGCGCCGCAACCACAATGCCCGCAATTGCTTCCGATGCCCCGACCATCAAGTGGCGCTTGGCATCCAGTTTCCCGAAGAGCCTGGATACGATCTACGGTGCCGCCGAAGTCGTCTCCCGGCGTGTTGCTGAAGCCACCAACGGCAAGTTCCAGATCCAGGTCTTTGCCGGCGGCGAGATCGTTCCGGCTTTTGGCGTGCTCGATGCAGTCAAGGACGGCACGGTCGAAATGGGACACACCGCTTCCTACTACTTCGTTGGCAAGGACCCCACGTTTGCCTTCGACTGCGCCATTCCGTTCGGTATGACCAACCGGCAACTCGATGCCTGGTACCGGTTCGGTAACGGTCTCAAGCTGATGCGGGAATTTTTTGGCAAGTACAACATCCACAATCTTCCCTGTGGCAATACCGGTGTGCAGATGGGTGGCTGGTTCCGCAAGGAAATAAAGTCGGCTGCCGACCTCCATGGTTTGAAAATGCGCATCGGCGGTTTTGCCGGGCAGGTCATCGCGAAGCTCGGTGCGGTGCCGCAGCAGATTCCGGGGGGCGACATCTACCCGTCGCTGGAAAAGGGCACGATTGATGCGGCTGAATGGGTCGGTCCGTACGACGATCAGAAACTCGGTTTCAACAAGGTGGCCAAGTTCTACTACTACCCGGGCTGGTGGGAAGGGGGGCCGCAGCTTAGCGCGCTGGTGAATACCAAGCAATGGGCTTCGCTGCCGAAGGACTACCAGACCATTCTGGAGCTGGCATGCGCCGACGCGCATACCGAAATGATGGCGCAGTACGACGCGAAAAATCCGACCGCACTGAAGCAGCTGGTTGCCGGCGGCGCGCAACTGCGACCGTTTCCAAAGGATGTCATGGATGCCTGCTACAAGGCGGCGATCGAGCTTTTTGCCGAAACTTCCGCAAAGAACCCGGATTTCAAGAAAGTCTACGACGACTTCAAGAAATTCAAGGATGACCAGAACATGTGGTTCCGCATTGCCGAAGGTTCGTACTCCAATTACATGTACGGCGCCAAGTAACGAGAGCTGTTCCGGGTCATTGAAACGGGGGCTGCGGCCCCTGTTTTTTTCGGATTTTCCACAGTGCGGGTCCTCCCGTGTGATGGATTGCAGTACTTAGGTTTTGGTGTGATGTTCGCTCTGATCGGCTGGCACCCCGATGCTGACCATAAAATGCCGGCGCCTTCGACGCATCCGGCAACGACGGCTTCCAGCAAGTGATTGTTGATTAGGGAGCAAGGCCTGCCCCTTCGTCGGCAGGAGCAGGGAACAGAATGAGCGCTTCGGCGCCCATTCTGTTTCTGGAAGGTGGTGCCTGAAATCGAATCCACCGGCTAGTTGATCCATGTTCTTGGTGATGGCTTGCAGCAATTAAAGCAAGACAAGTCACCCCCCGTATTTGCTCGCTTTGCTGCTAGGTCACCTGCGATCTGCCAGCAACCGGTCTACTGTCTACACGGAGCCGCATTCCTTTTTCTGAAAATACAAGGCAGCGGGCTGCAGGGGAAATTGTTTCATGTCCTCTCATATCCCCGCAAATTTGCAGGGGCTCAGCCGCCAATAAAATTTATTTTCTCGTCGCCGGTTGGTCATCGGGGAGGGTGAGTTGCCATCCACTAGGCGAAAAAAATGGGCGCCGCAGCGCCCATTTCTGACGAAAGTAAATGCAGTTACTTGGCTGCGCCTGCGGCATCCTTCTTGAGCGAATCGAGGAAGGCCTTGTTCGGGTCTTCTTCCGCTGGAGCGGCAGTGCCGCCCGGCTGTCCCGGCATCTCGAACGCCGGTGGCGCACCGTAGTCGCTGGCCGGCATCTCGATCTGCACCTTGTCCAGATCGACCACTGCATCCTTATCCAGCCCGCTGCTGACCATCTGCGGGAAAGCGATGACGAGGGCGATCATGATGACCTGGATGCACACGAACGGCACGGCGCCCCAGTAGATCTGCATGGTCGTGACCGGTGGCGTGGCCTTGCCGGTGACCTTGTCGATGTACTCCTTGGCCGGGGCCACCGAGCGTAGGTAGAACAGCGCGAAGCCGAAGGGAGGGTGCATGAACGAGGTCTGCATGTTCACCGCCAGCAATATGCCGAACCAGATCAGATCAATGCCCAGCTTTTCAGCCACCGGTCCGAGCAGCGGCACGACGATGAACGAAAGTTCAAAGAAATCGAGGAAGAAGGCCAGCAGGAAGACCATGATGTTGACCACTACCAGGAAGCCGAGCTGGCCGCCGGGCAGGTTCAGCAACAGGTGCTCTACCCACTTGTGGCCATCGACCCCGTAGAAGGTCAGTGAGAAAACGCGGGCGCCGACGAGGATGAAGACGACGAAGGAAGTCAGCTTCAGTGTCGAGTTCATTGCCTGTTTGAGCAGTGGCATGGAGAGTCGCTTGCGGCCCATGGCCATCAACAGCGCGCCGCTGGCCCCCATGGCGCCGCCTTCGGTCGGTGTGGCAACACCGAGGAAGATGGTGCCGAGCACGAGGAAGATCAGTGCCAGCGGCGGGATCAGCACGAAGGTGACCTTCTCGGCCATGGCCGAGAGCAGGCCGATCTTGAACAGCTTGTTGATCATGGCGATGACGAAGGCGATGCCGATGCCAACCATCAGGCAGAGGACAATCAATTCGTCAGTGGCTGTTTCTGCCGGCAGGCGCTTGGCAAAAGCAATGGCACCAGCGACCGAAATGGCGGTCAGGATAAGCAGCGAAGTGCCGCCGGTCTTGCCACTCTTCTCGCGGAAGACTCGGGCTTCCGGGGGCAGTGCCGGGGCCATCTTCGGCTTGAAGATGGCGACCAGAACGATGAAGCCGACATAGAGTCCGGTGAGCACGAAGCCCGGGATGAAGGCGCCCTTGTACATGTCGCCGACCGACTTGCCCAACTGGTCGGCCATGATGATCAGTACCAGCGACGGCGGGATGATCTGCGCCAGCGTGCCGGAAGCGGCAATGACGCCGGAGGCAAGGCGTCGGTCATAACCGTAGCGCAGCATGATCGGCAGCGAGATCAGACCCATCGAGATCACCGAAGCGGCAACGACACCGGTGGTGGCTGCCAGCAGCGCCCCGACGAAGATCACGGCGAAGGCCAGGCCGCCACGGATCGGGCCAAACAACTGGCCGATGGTGTCGAGCAGGTCTTCCGCCATCCCCGATCTTTCGAGGATCAGGCCCATCAGGGTGAAGAACGGGATGGCCAGCAGCGTGTCGTTGCTCATGACGCCGAAGATGCGCTCCGGCATGGCGCCGAAGAGCGAGGGCTGGAGCAGGCCGAGTTCGATGCCGACGAGGCCGAAGAAGACGCCGTTGGCGGCCAGTGCAAAAGCCACCGGGTAGCCGACGAGCATGAAACCGACCATCGCGACGAAAATGATCGGGGCCATGTTGGCAGTGATGAATTCGATCATTATGCTTCTCCCCGCATTTTCTTGATTTCTTCGATCAGGTTTTCTTCTGCGGTCGGAAATTCATGTTTTTCCGTCGGGTCGGGAATCAGCCCCTGCAGGAAGGCCAGGCGCTTGACCAGTTCAGAGAGCCCCTGCAGCGTCAACAAGGCAAAGCCGATCGGCACCAGGAACTTGGCTGGCCAGATGTAGAGCCCGCCGGCATTGACCGAGACTTCCTGCGAGGCGAAGGCGTTGAGGGCCCAGGGAATCGATGTCCACAGGATCATCCCGCACAGCGGGAGGAGGAAGAACAGGGTGCCGAAGACCTCGATCCAGGTCTGCGTGCGTTTCGTGAGCTTGCCCGAAACGACGTCGATACGGACGTGTTCGTTGTGCAGCAGCGTGTACGAGGCGCCAAGCAGGAAAGCGCCGGCGAACAGGTACCACTGGATTTCAAGGAAGCCGTTCGAACTGTAGTTGAAGGCTTTGCGCACGACCGCGTTGACCGTGCTGATGAGTACGGCGAAAAGCAGCAGCCACATGGCTGACCTGCCGACCCTTTCCGTCATCGCGTCGATGAAACGCGACAATCCTAGTAATGCATTCACGGGCTGTCCCTCCGAGTATGGCGATAAAATCCCGGTCTTCTGGTACCGGTGGCAAGCTTGATCCAGTTTTTGGCCAGATAAGTACAATCAAGTTTAGCACAAAACTAAAAGTTGTCAGACGACCTGACGTTCGGCTAACAAGTTATTTATTGTTTCACGCATTCACGTCTATGATTTTTGTTTCGCTATACGGGAACTGATGGACATCAATATGAAGACAACCCGCTTCTGCCTGGTTCGCCATGGAGAAACCCCTTGGAATGCCGAGCGCCGGATTCAGGGGCATACCGACATCGGCCTCGATCCGGAGGGCGTACATCAGGCCGAGTTGGCGGCCCGCTGGCTGGCTGCCGTGCCGAATCGACCACAGGCGCTATATAGCAGCGACCTGCTACGAGCGCGGATGACCGCCGAGCGCCTGTCGGTGCGATTGGGGTTGCCGATCCAGCTTGTCCCGGAAATGCGCGAACGCCGTTATGGTGTTTTCGAGGGGCTGACCTATGACGAGGCACGTCTACGCTATCCCGAAGACTATGCAGCCTTCGAGCACCGGGATCCGGACTATGCCTTTCCGGCAGGAGGCGAGAGCCTGACAGGTTTTTCCAGCCGCATCGTTGCCTGCCTTAAAGCGCTGGCCGAGCGGCATGCAGGGCAGACGGTCGCCCTGGTTACGCATGGTGGTGTCCTTGATATCGTTAACCGCTATGTTCGTGGCAACCCGCTGGAGCTGCCCCGGGATTTTCATATCCCGAACACCGGGCTTAACTGGATCGTTGCCGGTTCGGCGGGGTGGCAGATCGATGCCTGGGCGGAAACCCGGCATCTCGACCATGGCGCGCTGGACGAGCTTGATATGGCCTGAGGCGGCACTGGGCGGCTCTGGCCAGCCCCTGCCGGTCTTGCACGGCATGCTACAATTTCCCCCTTTTTCAACGGTTTGAGAGGCAGATGATGTTTTCCGCGAAAGACACCCTGAGCAAAGTTGACCCCGAGCTGTGGGGCGCAATTGAAGAAGAAAATCGCCGCCAGGAAGAGCACATCGAGCTCATCGCATCGGAGAACTACGTCAGCCACGCGGTCATGGCCGCGCAGGGTTCGCAGCTGACCAACAAATATGCCGAGGGCTACCCGGGCAAACGCTATTACGGTGGCTGTGAATACGTCGACAAGGCCGAGCAGTTGGCCATTGAACGCCTGAAGAAGCTGTTCGGCGCCGACGCTGCCAACGTTCAGCCGAACTCCGGTTCGCAGGCCAACCAGGCCGTGCTGATGGCTTTTGCCAAGCCTGGCGACACGATCATGGGCATGAGCCTGGCCGAAGGCGGCCACCTCACGCACGGCATGCCGCTGAACATGTCCGGCAAGTGGTTCAATGTTGTCGCCTATGGCCTCGATGCTGACGAAGCCATCGACTACGACAAGATGGAAGCGCTGGCCCGCGAGCACAAGCCGAAGATCATCATCGCCGGTGCCTCCGCCTATTCGCTGCGTATCGACTTTGAACGTTTCGCCAAGATCGCCAAGGAAGTCGGCGCCATTTTCTGGGTTGACATGGCCCACTACGCCGGCCTGATCGCTGCCGGTTTCTACCCGAACCCGGTACCGTTCGCCGACGTCGTCACCTCGACTACGCACAAGACGCTGCGTGGCCCGCGTGGCGGCATCATCCTGATGAAGGCCGAACACGAGAAGGCGATCAACTCCGCCATCTTCCCGGGCCTGCAGGGTGGCCCGCTGATGCACGTTATCGCCGCCAAGGCGGTGGCCTTCAAGGAAGCGGCTTCGCCCGAGTTCCGCAACTATCAGGAACAGGTCATCGCCAACGCCCGCGTCATGTCCAAGGTGTTTTCCGAAGAGCGTGGCATGCGCGTGGTGTCCGGCCGTACAGAGTCGCATGTCTTCCTGCTCGACCTGCGTGCCAAGAACATCACCGGCAAGGAAGCCGAAGCCGCGCTGGGCAAGGCCCACATCACGGTCAACAAGAATGGTATTCCGAACGACCCGCAGAAGCCCTTTATTACCTCCGGCATCCGCATCGGTTCGCCGGCAATGACCACGCGCGGTTTCACCGAGATCGAGTCTGAGCGTGTCGCGCATCTCGTTGCCGATGTGCTCGATGCTCCGAATGACGAAGCCGTCCTGGCGAAGGTGCGTGAGGAAGTATCGGCGCTGTGCAAAAGCTTTCCGGTGTACGGAGCGTAAGCACCGATGAAATGCCCGTTCTGCAGCGCTGCTGAAACCACCGTCGTCGATACCCGTATCAACGATGATGGCGACATCGTGCGCCGCCGCCGTCGCTGCCTGACCTGCGACAAGCGCTTCACCACCTATGAGCGGGCGGAAATCCGCCTGCCTCAGGTGGTGAAGAAGAACGGCTCGCGCGTCGACTACGACCGCGAAAAGCTGGCGGCCAGCTTCTGGCTGGCGCTGCGCAAGCGCCCCGCGACTACCGAGGCTGTCGAAGGGGCGATCACCCGTATCGAAGAAAAGCTGCTGGCCTTCGGCGAGCGTGAAATCGATTCCGAGAAAGTTGGCGAGATGGTCATGCGCGAACTCAAGAAGATCGACAAGGTTGCCTATATCCGCTTTGCCTCCGTCTATCGCGACTTCGAAGACGTCGACGATTTCTCCGACGCTATCCGCGAAATCTCAACCAAGCCCGTTCGTCGCGGGCGCTGAGCACGGTTCAACGCAGATGTTCAGCGTTGCCGATCACGAATTCATGGCGCGCGCGCTGCAACTGGCCGAGCGCGGCCTGTTATCGACGACCCCCAATCCCCGTGTCGGTTGCGTCATCGTGCGCGATGGCGTCATTGTTGGCGAAGGCTGGCACCTGCGCGCCGGTGAGCCGCATGCCGAAGTCAATGCCCTGCAGGCTGCTGCGGGTGCGGTCGCCGGGGCGACTGCCTACGTTACCCTCGAACCGTGCAGTCACCATGGACGCACGCCGCCCTGCTGTGAAGCGCTGCAAGCGGCAGGGGTCCGCCGCGTCGTTGCAGCGATGCTCGACCCGAATCCGCTGGTTGCCGGTCAGGGGCTGGCGTGGCTGCGCGACAGCGGCGTCGTCACCGAGTGCGGCCTGATGGAAAACGAAGCACGTGAATTGAACATCGGCTTCGTCTCGCGCATGACCCGCGGGCGGCCGTGGCTGCGCCTCAAGGCTGCGGCCAGTCTCGATGGGCGTACGGCGCTGAGTAGCGGTGAGAGCCAGTGGATTACCGGCGCCGACGCTCGCCGTGACGGTCATGGCTGGCGCGCCCGTGCCTGCGCCATTCTTACCGGCATCGGCACCGTGCGTGACGACAACCCGCAACTGAACGTGCGCGATGTCGAGACGACACGGCAGCCGCTGCGCGTCGTGGTGGATAGTCGTCTCGAAATGCGCCACGATGCACGCATTCTTGATGGCGGGCGTGTGCTGGTGGTCGCTGCCGTTGATAACCCCCTGCAGGCCAGCGTGCTGGAACAAGCCGGTGCCGAGGTGATCTGCCTGCCGAATGCCGACGGCAAGGTCGATCTGGCGGCGCTGATGCGGGAGCTGGCCAAGCGCGGCGTCAACGAACTGCATGTCGAGGCCGGCTTCAAGCTCAATGGTTCGCTGTTGCGCGAAGGGCTGGTCGATGAACTGTTGCTTTATCTGGCGCCGTGCCTGATCGGCGATGCTTCGTCCGGGCTCTTCAAGCTGCCGGAACTGAACGCCCTCGCCGACAAGCGCCTGCTGCAGTGGCGCGACGTGCGTCAGATCGGTGGCGACCTGCGCATCATTGCCCGGCTGGTGTAGGTGGCGACAAAGGATTGACCACGAAGGACACGAAGAAGAGGGTGCAAACCCGGTTTTCTTGAGTACTTCAACAGGCCGGTGTTCGTCCTGTTTAATGCTCAGGAATTCATTCCTTTGCCGCTCCGCATACGGCGCAACCGGGGTCTTTTTTGAACTTGACGCTGCGCCATTCCATCGACAGGCCGTCCAGCAGCAGCAAGCGGCCCACTGCCGGTTCGCCGCACTGCGCTATCAGCTTCAGGGCCTCTGCCGCCTGCATGGCACCGATGATTCCGGTCAGCGGTGCAAAAACCCCCATCACCGCGCAGCGGATTTCCTCGACATCTTCCCCTTCGGGAAACAGGCAGTGGTAGCACGGTGAGTCCGCACGTCGCGGATCGAACACCGAGAGCTGGCCGTCGAAGCGGATAGCGGCGCCTGATACCAGCGGTGTCCGCTGGCGAACGCAGGCCCGATTGACGGCATGCCGGGTCGCAAAATTATCGCAGCAGTCGAGCACCACATCTGCCGCTGCAATGGCTGCTTCCAGTGCTTGCCCGGAAAGACGCTCGGTAATGGCCTCAACCTGGACTTCCGGGTTGACCTCGGCCAAAGCGATTTTTCCGGAAAGGGCCTTCTGTTGGCCGACGCGCTGCTGCGTGTGCAGTATCTGGCGCTGCAGGTTGGTGAGGTCGACGGTATCGCCATCGGCGAGTGTGAGATGACCAATGCCGGCAGAAGCCAGATAGAGTGCCGCCGGTGAGCCGAGTCCGCCAGCACCGATGACCAATGCTCGCGCAGTGACAATGCGCTCCTGGCCTTCGATGCCGATCTGGTCCAGCAGCAGGTGGCGGGAGTAGCGGAGAAGCTGTTGGTCGTTCAAGGAATGGCCCTGGAAAACTCAGTTAACCACGAAGAACACGAAGAACACGAAGGAAGGGCAAGGCGATATGCCGGATGGTGCCACTCATCCGCCAGGTGAGACGGAAAAGCCGGGCTCTCCTTGTTTTCTTCGTGTGCTTTGTGACCTTCGTGGTTTGAATTGCGGTTTTTAGGATTACTTGTATTCGCGCCATTCCGGCGGGGTATCGTCGTGGTCGCCGTGCGGATGCTGTTCCCAGGCGTGCACGAAGGCTTCGTTGGAGCGTTTCATGCGCAACTCGGGGACTTCGAGGTTGTGCAGTTGGGTGTCTTCGACGTAATGGACGAGGGCCCGCATCAGCTTGGCGTAAAGGGTGTTGTCGAGGTGGTAGCCCTGGTCGACGAGGTCTTCCTCAAGGTCGGCGAACGTGTAGTGCGTCAACTCATAGCCGACGCCTACCGAACGCTTTTCAACATGTGGCGCAACGTCGAGTTCTTCCTTGGCTGCCAGATGGTCGCTCGCCTCCGGGATCTGTCCGGGCGGGAACTTGGCAAAAAGAATCTCGCGCTCCTTGTAGAGCTTTGGGTCCTTCTTTGAGGAACTCGACGGTGCCATTACAGCCTCCCGAAATCCGCTAACAGTCGATCCGCTTCCGGTCGTTTCCTGCCTACTGTTTGGTCTGCATGATCTGCAGACCCTTGAGCAGGTTGAGCGCCTGACCCAGCTGGTAGTCATTCTTGGAAGCCAGTTCCGGAGGCATCGTATCCCGCTCCTCGCCTTCTTCCTTGTGGCCGTTGCCGGCTTTGGGCTTGGGGGTTGCCGGCGCCTTGCCTTGTGGCTTTGGCGCTTCCTTCACTGGTGCGACCTCTTTTTCCTTGTCGTTGTCGAGGTGGCGTTCCAGGTCGGCTTCACGCAGGCGCTTGACGCTGTCACCGTTGGCGGAGTCTTCGACGACGATGTCAGGAACGATGCCCTTGGCCTGGATCGAGCGGCCCAGCGGTGTGTAGTAACGCGCTGTCGTCAGCTTGATCGCCGTGTTGCCGGGTAGCGGCAGCACGCTTTGCACCGAGCCCTTGCCGAAGCTCTGGGTGCCCATGACCACTGCCCGCTTGTGATCCTGCAGCGCACCCGCAACGATTTCCGAGGCGGATGCCGAGCCGCCGTTGATCAGTACCACCATCGGTACCTTAAGGGCGTGGACCGGCAGGTTCTTGATGTAATCGTCGCCGCCGCGACCACTGCCGCGCAGGTAGTCTTCCGGTGCAGCGTAGAACTTATGCTTGGCATCCTCGGTGCGGCCGTCGGTCGAGGTCACCAGGGTTTTGGACGGCAGGAAGGCTGCTGACACGCCAACCGCAGCGTTAAGCAGGCCCCCCGGATCATTGCGTAGATCAAGCACCAGACCATTCAGGGTTCCTGCCTTGTACAGATCGTTCAAGTGCTTGACCACAGCGGAGCCGGTGTTCTCCTGGAAGGAGGTGACGCGCAGGTAGCCATAGCCGGGTTCCACCAGCTTCGACTTGACGCTTTGCACCTTGATCACTTCACGCGTCAGGGTCAGTTCCAGGGGCTTGGTTTCACCTTTGCGCAGGATGCCGAGCCGAATCTCGGTTTTCGGTTTGCCGCGCATCTTCTTGACCGCGTCGGACAGGGTCAGGCCCTTCACCGGCGTGTCGTCGAGTTTGAAGATCAGGTCGCCCGCCTTGACGCCGGCACGGTAGGCCGGGGTGTCCTCGATCGGGGAAATGACCTTGACCAGGCCGTCTTCCATGCCAACCTCGATACCGAGGCCGCCGAATTCACCCTGCGTGCCCACCTGCAGATCCTTGAACGCGTCGGCGTCAAGGTAGGAAGAGTGCGGGTCAAGGTTGGAGAGCATGCCGCTGATCGCGTGGGTGATCAGCTTCTTGTCCTCAACGGGTTCGACATAGCCCTGTTTGATGGCGTTGAAAACCTCGGCAAAAGTACGCAACTCCTCGACCGGCAGGTTGTTGCGGGTTTCCTTGTCGGCAATTGCCGAGAACTGCAGGCTGATGAGTATTCCGGCAACAAAACCGGTGCTGATCAACCCTGCTTTTTTCAACTTGCCTGCCATGCTTTTGCTCCTGCCCGAATTACTTGAGAGAGGCCCATTTCAGGGGGTCTACGGGCTTTCCCTGATGCCTGATTTCGAAGTATAGCCCGGATTCCGGGTTGCCACCGCTGTTGCCCACGGTGGCAATGGTGTCGCCGCCGCGCAGTGAATCACCAACGTTTTTCAGCAGGGCATCGTTGTTGCCGTAGATCGACAGATACGCGTCGCCGTGATCGATGATCAAGAGGTTACCAAACCCGCGCATCCATTCGGCGAAGACCACGCGCCCCGCTGCGATCGCCCTGACTTCGCTGCCGGCGTTACTGCGGATGAACAAGCCTTTCCAGGAACTGCCTTCCTGGCGCGCACTGCCAAACCGGTTGGTGACCGTGCCTTTCACCGGTAGCCGAAGGTCGCCCTTCTGGCGGGCGAAGCTGCCCGCAGGCGCGGCTTGAGGAAGCTCATTGTTTTCCAGCTCCGGGGCGCCAGGGCGGCTCGGGCGTGAAGGCGTATCGGCACTGTGCGTGGGTGCCCGCTTCTTTGCCGTGCGGGCGGCAATCAGTTTGCTCAGACGGTCGATCAGCTGCGTCATGCGCTTCTCATCGCGCCGCAGGCTGCCGACTTCCTTTTTTTGCGCTGCAATTTGTGCCGAAATCCTTGTCAGCGTGGCCTTCTTCTGTTCCCGCTGGTTGACCAGTTTTCCGTGCTTTTCCTTTTGTTTTTCTTCTACGGCGGCCAGCGCGGTGGCGCGCTCACGCGTGCTGACGGCCAGCGCCTGCTTCTTCTTCCAGTTGGCTTCAATCTGCTCCAGCAATTCGCTACGGGCGCGCGCGACGGCGCCGAGATAGTAGAGGTCGCGGGCAATCTGGTTAGGGTCGTCCCCGTTCAGGAGTAGCTGCAGGGAGTTTGGAGATCCTCGCAGATATTGGCGGTAGAGGAGTTGCTCAAGTTGTGCCTGTTGGGCGTCCAGCTCATTCTGGAGTGCGCGCGACTGCTGGTTGAGTTCGCGCAGGGTGCCTTGCAGCACTTCCTTGTCTTCGCCCAGTTCGCGCAGATCGCGTTGCAGCTGTGAAATCGAGCGCTCGGAATCCCGCAACTGGTCAGCGACTTCTGCCTTCGAGCCTTCTGCCGTCGAAATCTCCTTTTGCAGTGTCTCGATCTTGTCGCGCAACTCCCGCAGGTCAGCCTTTTTTTCCGCAACCTGGCTCTTTTCCGGGGGGGGCGCGCTTGCCGGGCTTTTGGCAGCCAATGCGGGGGCGCCTGCCAAGACGAAGGCGCAGGCAAGGGCAGTCAGCCGCTTAGTGCGCTGTAACTTGAGCGGCAAATGGTGCACGGAGGCTTGGTAGTGCGAATGCGGGAAAATGGCGGAAAGTCATGGCTTCGTCGGAGAGGGGGAGGCAGATGGCAGAAATCGCCGGGCCGGCTTGTCCATTGGGTTAAACTGATGAAACATTTTATAATGAATCAGCTTACCGCACGAGCCTCGAGCATCTTGGAACACACCATCAATCTTATCGACAAGCAAGAGCACATCGAACTGGCTGCGCGCGCGCTCAAAGCCATTTCGCATCCGTTGCGCCTCAAGATTCTCTGCGTGATTGGCCCTGAAGAGGCGTGCGTGCAGGAGATTGTCGACGCTGTCGGCACCTCCCAGAGCAATATTTCCCAGCATCTGGCGATCCTTCGTGAAAAAGGTGTTCTGGTGACACGCAAGGACGCCAACCGGGTCTACTACCGGGTCGGTGACCAGCGTACCTTGCTGTTGATCGGTATGATGCGCGAAGTTTTCTGTGGTATCCCCTTGAACGCTTAAGGCCCGACCCCGATACCGAATCTGCGATTCCTTCATTCGGCCAGGCCGCTTTTATCTTTGGAGTTCCCTTGGAGTTCATTCAGCAAAACATCATGCTCGTTATCCTCGCCGTGACCAGCGGCGCCATGCTCTTTGCTACCGGTTTCATGGCGGCAGGTGCGCGGGTGACGACCACTGAAGCGACGACAATGATCAATCGTGAAGACGCGCAGATCATCGACGTACGCGACGTATCGGAGTTTTCGACCGGTCACCTGATGGGGGCCAAGAATATTCCTGTAGCAAAGTTCGAAGAGCGTGCTGCCGACCTGGTGAAAATGAAGGACAAGCCGGTCATCGTCTGCTGCGAAACCGGCATTCGCAGCGGCAAGGCCGTCAAGGCGCTGAAAAAGCTCGGGTTCGAGCGCGTTTTTGGCCTTGATGGTGGCATGGCTGCCTGGGTCAAGGCCGGCTTGCCGGTCACCAAGAAAGGCGAGCGCAAGTGAGTCAGCCGCGCGTGCTTATGTACAGCACCGCCGTTTGCCCGTATTGCGTACGAGCCGAGCAGTTGCTCAAGGCGCGCGGCGTCAGCGAAATTGAAAAAGTGCGCATCGACCTTGATCCCGTTCGCCGCGACGAAATGATGCAGAAGACCGGTCGCCGTACCGTGCCGCAAATCTACATCGGGGATACCCATGTTGGCGGCTGTGACGATCTTGTGGCCCTGGACCATGCCGGCAAGTTGCTGCCATTGCTGGCCGGTGATGCGCATTAACCCTATTTGAACGATCCCGAATCACTCTTAGCCAAGAAAGTCTTTTCATGAGCGAACAGCAGGAAGCCCCATCCTTTTCGATTGAAAAACTCTATCTGAAGGATCTTTCGGTCGAAGTGCCGAATGCCCCGGAAATCTATCTGGAGCAGGAGTCGCCACAGGTCGAGATCCAGTTGCAGACCAACGCTCGACACCTGGGTGAAGGCGCCTACGAAGTCGTGCTGACGGTGACCGTCACGGCACGTATCGAAGAGAAGACGGTGTTCCTCGTCGAAGTCGGCCAGGCCGGCATCTTCCGTATTTTCAACGTGCCGGATGACAACATCGAGCCGCTGGTTGCTGTGGCTTGCCCGAACATTCTCTTCCCGTATGCTCGCGAAGTTGTTTCCGATACGGTTACCCGTGCCGGATTCTCGCCAGTGGTCCTGCAGCCGGTGAACTTTGAAGGCATGTACATGTCGCGTTTGCAGGAAGCACAGGCGCAAGCAGCCGCTGCGCCCCACGAAGTGCCGATCCAGTAAGGAGACACCGATGGCCAAGCGCCGAATTCCTGACGGGCTGACACTGCTTGCCTCGGCATCGCTGGCGCTGGCCTCCGGTTCGGCCTTGGCCATCGACTACCGTTCCGTCGAGGCGGCAACGGTGCTTTACGACGCCCCCTCCGTCCGTGGAAAACCCTTGTTTGTCATCAAACGCCTGACGCCGGTGGAACCGGTCGTGAGCCTTGAGGGCTGGACCAAGGTGCGCGATGCCGAAGGCGGGTTGGCATGGATCGAGAAAAAATACCTGTCCGAGCAACGCACGGTTCTCGTCGTCGCCAGCCAGGCGCAAGTTCGCCGCGAGGCCAACGACGATGCGCCGCTGGTTTTCGAAGCCGAGAAGGGCGTCGCACTCGAACTGGTGGAGCCGGTAGTTGCCGGCTGGGCGAGAGTCAAACACCGTGACGGTCAGGCTGGTTTTGTCCGTGCCGTGCAGGTCTGGGGGTTATGAAGCTTTCCGTATTGTCTGCCGGTGCCTGGGGAACGGCGCTGGCCATTGCTTTCGCTGCACGCCATCAGGTGACGCTGTGGGCGCGTGAGGCGGAAGTGGCGTCGGGCATGCGCGACCAGCGCGAGAACACGCGTTTCCTGCCTAGCCACCGCTTGCCCGACAGCATGTTGATCGAGGCTGATTTCGCTACTGCCGTGGCGACTGCGGAGTTGCTGATTGTTGCCACGCCGTTGGCCGGCTTGCGCAGCACGCTGCAACAGCTGGCAATCATCGCTCCGAAGACGCCGCTGGTCTGGGTGTGCAAGGGCTTGGAAGCCGGCACTGCCAAGCTGCCGCACGCGATTGCCGCCGAAACATTGCCTGCGGGGGCCCGCTACGGTGCGCTTTCCGGACCGAGCTTTGCCGAGGAAGTTGCCCGAGGCCTGCCGACGGCGGTGACATTAGCCGCCAACGATACCGATTTCGCTCGCGAGACCGCATTGGCCCTGCACACACCGCGCCTGCGCATCTATGCCAATGACGATCTTCCTGGGGTAGAAGTCGGCGGCGCGGTCAAGAACGTGCTGGCGATCGCTACTGGCATCTCCGATGGGCTGGGGCTGGGGCTGAACGCCCGCGCCGCCTTGATCACCCGGGGCTTGGCTGAAATTGCGCGCCTTGGTCTGGCGCTGGGCGGCAAGCGCGACACCTTCATGGGGCTGGCCGGTATGGGGGACCTCATCCTGACCAGCACCGGCGACCTTTCGCGCAACCGGCGTGTTGGCCTGGCGCTGGCGGCAGGCAAGACGCTGCCGCAGATTCTGGAAGAACTGGGTCACGTCGCCGAAGGTGTCAGCACGGCCCGCGAAGTGGCGAAACTGGCGGCAGAGCTGGGTATCGAAATGCCGATTACCCAGGCGGTCGATGCCGTCCTGCATCACGGAGTGGGGGCGGCGTTGGCTGTCGAGCAGTTGCTCTCGCGCGACCCAAAAATCGAAACGGCATAGGGCGATTACCACGAAGAACACGAAGGCCACGAAGATGAAACACGGCCTTCAAAGCTGTTTTGCCAAGGTTTTGCTTCTCTTCGTGTGCTTCGTGCCCTTCGTGGATAATTAAACGCCGCCCGCAAACCCCTGCTGTCGCCAAGCTTCATAAACCATCACTGCGACTGCGTTTGAAAGATTGACACTCCGCCGTTCCGGCAGCATCGGCAGGCGCAGGCGCTGTTCTGCCGCAAACTCTGCCAGCAGTTCTGGTGGCAGGCCACGGCTTTCCGGGCCGAAGACAAACACATCCCCTGATACAAAGCTCGGCGCATCGTGCCGCCGGCTGCCCTTGGTCGTCATCGCAAACATCCGCCGCCCAGCCAGTGCAGCCTTGCACGCAGCCCAATTCGCATGCCGCTGCACCGGCGCGAACTCGTGATAATCCAGCCCGGCACGCCGCAACTGCTTGTCTTCCCAGGGGAAACCCATCGGCTCGACGAGGTGCAGTTCGGCCCCCGTATTGGCGCAGAGGCGGATGATGTTGCCCGTGTTGGGCGGAATTTCAGGCTGATAAAGAACGACGGCGAACACTTGTCTGTCTCGAAAAAGGAGCGTAAAAAGAAACGTCAACCGACTAAAACCAGCTAAAATCAGCCGATTACGGCAAAAAGCTAGAAAATACTGGAGCTTGGCATGGCCCGCCCGGAAAAAATTCGCCTTGGCGATCTTCTCATCAATCAGGGGCTGCTCACCAACGAGCAACTCAAGATGTCGCTCGACGAGCAGAAGCGCAGCGGGCGCAAGCTTGGGCGTATTTTCGTCGATAGCGGCTACGTAACGGAAGAGGGGATTTCCAAGGCGCTTGCCGGCCAGTTGCAGATCCCCTTTATTGACCTCAAGCATTTCAGCCCCAAGCCCGAACTGATCAAGCTGTTGCCGGAAGCCCAGGCTCGCCGCTTCCGTGCGCTGGTGCTCGATGAAGTCGAAGGTCGTCTGCGCGTCGGCTTCACCGACCCGACCGATCTTGCTGCCTACGACGAGATTGTGCGCCTCGTTCGTCGCGATATCGAACAGGCCGTCGTTACCGAGTCCCAGTTACTGGCGACGGTGGATCGTGTCTACCACCGCACCGAGGAAATCTCCGGTCTGGCCAAGGAGCTACAGGCCGAGCTGGGTGATATTCCAGTCGAGTTCGGCGACCTGCTCGGCCTGGCGCCGGGGGCGGAGGATGCACCGGTCGTCAAGCTGTTGCAGACGGTTTTTGAAGAGGCCATGCGCACCCGTGCCTCCGACATTCATATCGAACCGCAGGAGCGAGCGCTGCATATCCGCTTTCGTATCGACGGGGTGCTGCACGTGCAGACCGAAGCCGATGCCAAAATTGCCACAGCCATGGCGCTGCGTCTCAAGCTCATGTCCGGCCTCGACATCTCGGAGAAGCGTCTGCCGCAGGATGGCCGCTTTCACATCAAGATTCGCAACAACGCGGTCGATGTGCGTATCTCGACCATGCCGACGCAGTATGGCGAATCGGTCGTCATGCGGCTGCTCAACCAGGATTCCGGTTTGCTCGGACTCGACCGCATGGGGCTCCCGCCCAAGGTTCTCGAGCGTCTGCGCCACGCCATCCGTCGCCCGTCCGGCATGGTGCTGGTGACCGGTCCGACCGGCTCCGGCAAGACGACCACCCTGTACGCGGCCTTGACCGAGCTCAACTCGCCGGAAAAAAAGATCATTACCGTCGAAGATCCGGTCGAATACCGTCTGCCGGGCATCAACCAGGTACAGGTGCACGAAAAAATCGGCCTCTCCTTCGAGCGTGTGCTGCGTTCCGCCCTGCGTCAGGATCCGGATATCGTCCTCGTTGGCGAAATGCGCGACCAGGTGACTGCCGAAATCGGCATGCGAGCGTCGATCACCGGTCACATGGTGCTATCTACATTGCACACCAACGACGTCATCTCGACGCCAATCCGCCTGATCGACATGGGCGTGCCACGCTACATGGTTGCTCTGTCGCTGCAGATGGTTGTAGCGCAGCGGCTGGTGCGCGTCCTCTGCGAGAACTGCACCGAGGCCCATACGCCGACGCCGGCAGAGCATGAATGGTTACGCTACGAGCTGGCCGACAAGGTGGATGCCTACCCCTATCGACATGGAAATGGCTGTTCGCACTGCAACAACACCGGCTATCAGGGGCGAACGGGGGTCTATGAAGTGCTCGAAATGACCAACGATCTGGTTGAAGCCATCAACCACGAGGATACCGGCATATTCGTCCAGGCCGCACGCAAGCAGATGGCCGGCCAGACCCTGCGCCGCGATGCGGTGCGTCTGGTGGTGAATGGCCGGACGACGATAGACGAAGCCATGCGCATCAGTAATCAGTTTGAGGATTGATGGAAAGCGTTAACCACGAAGGGCACGAAGATCACGAAGAGAAACAAGATGCGGATCTTTGTGATTGCCCGGACTCGGTGGTTCGGAAGGTTCTGGATGCGGCAATTGAGGTTCATCGCAACCTTGGGCCGGGTTTGCTGGAGTCGGTTTATGAATTGGCGCTGTTCTACGAACTATCAGACAAAGGCATTGCTGTCGAAAGGCAGTTTGCAGTTCCTGTCTTCTATCGTGGACGTAATCTTGGCGCAGGGTTTCGTGCCGATATGCTTGTCGAAGGAAAGTTGTTGCTTGAACTGAAATCGGTAGATTTGTTGTCTCCGCTACATGTGGCGCAGACGATTACCTATCTGCGCCTCTTGCGTCTGAAACGAGGTCTCCTGTTGAACTCCAACGCAAGACTGCTCAAAGACGGCATAAAACGTGTCTCAATATAGGATTTTTAGGATTTTCTTCGTGCCCTTCGTGATCTTCGTGGTTAAAAAATAGATGGCCAACTTCGCCTACAAAGCCCGCAACAGCGGTGGACAGCTCGTCGAAGGGGTGCTCGAAGGTGCCACTTCGGGGGCGGTCGCCGATATTCTGCTGGGGCAGGGTGTGGTTCCCGTCGAGATTCGCGAGACAAAGGCGGCAGCGAAAAGCAGCGGAGGTGCGGGGCTGAATATCAACCTGATCAAGCCCAAGGTCGGTCATATTGACCTGCTCCTCTTCAGCCGCCAGCTGCACACCCTGCTCAAAGCCGGTGTGCCGATCCTGCGGGCGCTCAACGGCCTGCAGGAATCCGCCATCAATCCGGCGATGAAGGACGTGATTCAGGAAGTACGGGAAAGCCTGGAAGGTGGTCGTGAGCTGTCCGTTTCGCTGGCGCGTCACCCGAAAATTTTCTCGCCGTTCTATGTTTCCATGGTCCGCGTTGGCGAAGCCACCGGCATGCTTGAAGAAATTTTCCTGCGTCTGTTCGAGCATCTGGAGTTCGAGCGCTTCATGCGTGAGCAGGTCAAGGCTGCGCTGCGCTACCCGATGTTTGTCGTGATTGCCATGGTGGCTGCGGTTATCGTCATCAACCTGTTTGTGATTCCCGCCTTTGCCAAAGTGTTTGCCGGCTTCGGCGCAGAGCTGCCCTTGATGACCAAGATCCTGCTGGCGACATCGAAATTCTTCGTCGACTGGTGGCCCTACCTGCTCGTAGCGGCAATCGGCGCCATCATTGCCTTCCGCTCATGGGTGGCGACCTCGGCCGGCCGCTATCGCTGGGAAGCCATTGCCTTGCGCTTTCCCATTGCCGGCAAGATCCTGCACAAGGCCGCGCTGGCAAGGTTTGCACGCAGTTTCGCCCTCGGTACGCGCAGTGGCGTGCCAGTCATGCAGGCCCTGAGCAACTCGGCGCAGACGGTCGATAACAGTTATATCGCCCGCCGCATCGATGACATGCGCGAAACGGTCGAACGGGGAGAAAGCGTTCTGCGTTCGGCGATCCAGACCAGAATCTTCACCCCGGTGGTACTGCAGATGGTGGCGGTGGGCGAGGAGTCCGGAGCGCTCGACGAAATGATGGACGAGATCGGCGAGATGTATCAGCGCGAGGTCGAATACGAATTGAAGACCCTCGGGGCGCAGATCGAGCCGATCCTGATCGTTGCACTGGGCATCATGGTGCTGATTCTGGCGCTCGGCGTCTTCCTGCCGATGTGGGATCTTGGCAAAGTCGCCTTCAAGCGCTGAGGCCGCACAGTCGGGCAGAATCCGGCTTGAGCTGCTGGTTTCGCTGCTGCTGGTGTTTCTGCTGATGGGCGTTGCGCTATACAGCCTGCGCTCGGTGCAGCACGAGGTCGAACGGACGCTGGTGGCCGCCGATGTGATGTCGCTGCGGACAGAGTTGCAGCTGGCGGTTGCCAGCGCCATCAACCGGGGGCAAGAGGGGCAGGTTGCGCATTGGGCGGGGAAAAATCCGCTGGAGCTGGCCGGGCGCCTGCCCGCCCAGAATGCGCTGCCCGGTCGGGAGACCGATGGCGGGCTGCGCATCGGCCGGGCTTGGCGTTGGGATAGCACCGGTGGTGCGCTGGTGTACGACTACGAGGACGGCGGCCAGGTACGATTGCGCCTGGTCAGCGTTCGTGAACGGCCGGTTGAAGGCTGGAGCCTGGGCGGCGGTCTGGTGCTGGTCAGGGAACAGAAGTGAAAAAGCGGCTCAAAAGGCCGGCTGAGGCCGGTCAATTGGATTGTCTGTTAATTATTTACTATTACTGCCGATATACTTGGCGTAGGCTGGAATTATGACTAAAGGAGTAAGTGCCCCATGAAAAATGGTAGCCGTATTCAAAAAAGCGCAGGTTTTACCCTGATCGAGTTGATCGTCGTCATCACGATCCTCGGTATTCTTGCGGCTGTAGCGCTGCCGCGCTTCACCAATCTGCAGCGGGATGCCCGTATTGCCAAGCTCAACGCGGCCAAGGGCAGTGTCGCAGCGGCGGCGGCATTGATTCACGCCACCGTGCTTGCCCGCAACGGGGTGACCGACCCGGCCGCCTGCCCGGGCGGCGGCGGAACGGGCAACAACCTGGCTACGGCAGCCGGTACGGTGTGTACCGAAAACGGCCTGGTGGCTACGGCATTTGGTTACCCCGCCAGTGCTACCGCCTTTGCTGCTGCCGTTCCGGGCATTCTCGGTGCGGCCGGGCTGACTTCCAACTTCAGCCCGACGGCGGCGCAGCTGACTGCCGAGGGTTACACGGTCACCGTCGGTGCCACCGCCACGTTCCAGATCGCTGGCGCACCGGCTCCGGCTACCTGTGTGTTCACCTATGCGGCACCGACAGCGATCAATACCGCACCGGTCATCAGCGCCGTGACCACCACCGGTTGCTAGGCGAACGCGACATTCCTGCATTCACAAGATACCTATCGAAGGAGTCATCATGAAATCACGTATCCAAGGCTTCACCCTGATCGAACTGATCGTTGTCATCGTTATTCTCGGCATTCTGGCCGCCACTGCACTGCCGAAGTTTGTTGATCTGAGTTCGGATGCTCGCACGGGAGTTATGCGTGGCGTTGAAGCGTCGATGCGCGGGGCTAATACGATGGTGTACGGCAAGGCTGCAGCGAGCAATCAACTGGGGGCGGCTGCTGGAGCAATCTCGGCAACTTCGACCATCAGCGTAACGACAAAGTACGGCTATGCCGCAGACTCTGACGAGCTCCGCAAGGTTCTGGATCTTAACCCTTCATCCGACTTTTCTGCCTCAGGCACGATTAGTCACACTGGTGCTACCGGTACCTGTCAGGTGGTTTATACCGCACCACTGGCAGCCGGTGGCGTGCCTACTTATGCGCCGGATTTCTCTGGTTGCTGATTTTTCCGGTTAGCTGATCAACGTCGTGGCGCAGGAGCGGGACACCCAAACCCAACTACGGCGCCCAGGAAAGAAAAAGCCCGGGCGTCGTTCCGGGCTTTTTGTCGTCTGCTCGCGGCGCGCTCAGCGCGGATTCACCATCACTGAACTGATCGTCACCGTCGTCATGATCGGCATTCTCGCGGCTGTCGTCCTTCCGCGCTGGGGCGGGGAGACGGGATTCGAGGAGCGCGGCTTTCGCGATGAAACTGCGGCGGCCCTACGCTATGCGCAGAAGGCTGCGGTGGCCGCGCGGCGACGGGTTTGCGTCGATTTTGCCGTCGACGGGCGATCGCTGAATGCCCGTATGGACAGCGCGTTCGGTGCGGGTGACTGCTCGGAGGTCGTCATTGGTCCTGCCGGTGGTCCGCTCGCCGTGACAGCGAGCGGTGCTGCCAGCTATGCGTCGGCGCCGGCAGTGCTGACGTTCGACCCGCTCGGTGTTCCGGGGAGTGGTGTCACCATTACCATCAGCGGGCTGGCCGGGCTCCCCATCGTTGTCGAAGCGACGACCGGCTATGTGCACTAAGGGCCAACAATCCGCCTTTCTCCAGCGTGGGGTGACGCTGATCGAGCTGGTGGTGTTCATCGTCATCATCAGCGTCGGCGTTGTTGGTCTGGTGTCGGTGACCGGCCCCATCGTCAGGTCCAGCGCTGACCCCATGGTGCGCAAACAGGCCCTGGCGATTGCCCAGTCGCTGCTGCAGGAAATCGAGCAGCAGGCGTTTACCTTTTGCGACCCGCAGGACGCCAATGTGCTGACCGCGCTGAACGGCCCGGCTTGTACCAATGATCAGAACAAGGGCGGCGCAGCCTTCCCCGCGCCCGGCTCGCCTGCCCCTACGCCTGCCGGCGAAACGCGGGGCGATGCCGCCAACCCCTACGACAACGTCGCCGACTACGCTGGCTATCAGGCGACTGGCGACGTCATTACCGGTTTTGCCGGGCTGGCGGACTACACCGCCAGCGTCAGCATTTCCCGCGTCGGCGGCGCCGGTGCGTTTGCCGCCTTGCCGGCTGACGCGGTGCTGCAGATCGATGTTCGCGTCAACGGCCGCAACGAAACGGTGATCCTGACCGGATTCCGTGTTCGCTATGCCCCCAATGCGCCGGGCTAACACCATGCCGCCCACCTCAAACCGCCTTCACGATGGGTTTACGCTGGTCGAAATGATCGTGGCGATCGTCGTGCTCGGCGTTCTGTTGTCGCTGACCAGCATGTTCGTTCGCAATCAGGTGGAAACCTACTTCGATGTCGCGCGTCGGGCCGAATTGTCCGATGCCGCCGATACGGCCATGCGGCGCATGGTGCGCGACCTGCAGGCGGCGCTGCCGAACAGCCCGCGTACGCCGACGGCCGATTGTGTCGAATTCATCCCGACCAAGACGGGCGGGCGTTATCGTGCAGAGTCCGACGGCACCGTTGGCAGCGAATTCCTCGATTTCAGTGCGACCGATACCACATTCAACATGTATGGCCCGCAAAGCGCCATTGCTGCCCAGCAGATCGCCATCGGCGATCTGGTCGCGGTCTACAACCTCGGCATTCCCGGCGCCAATGCTTTCATCCAGAACAACACTGCTGCCGTCGTCGCACCAGCCCCGGCGTGGAACGCAGGCAGCCAGGAAACCACGCTGACGATCGCCAGCACGCTTTTCCCCCTGGCGTCCGCGAGCAACCGTTTTCATGTCATCCCCGGTAATGAGCAGGTGGTCAGTTTTATTTGTACCGGCGTCGGCACGAATGCCGCCGGCGATGGCACCGGCGTCCTTTCCCGGTCGGTGAGAACGCTGCCGCAGGCGGCTGGGGGGGCATGCCCGGCCGTTCCCGTCGGTACGCCGGTGCTGTTGAACAACGTCAGTGCCTGCAGCTTTGCCTATACGCCAGGCGTCCTGCAGCGCAGCGGGCAAGTGGCGGTTTCGCTCGCCGTCCGGCGTGCCGGCGAAACGGTTTCGCTGCAGTATCAGGTCAACGTGGCGAATACCCCATGAACCGCCATTCGATAGCCAACAAGCTTGCCATGCGGCAACAGCGCGGTGTGTCGATCATCACGGCGATCTTCCTGCTGCTGTTGTTCGCGGCGTTGGCCGCCTATATGGTCAGCATGAAAAACACCGCAGATGTGACTTCTGCACAGGACGTGCAGGGCGAGCGCGCCTATCATGCAGCCCAGGCCGGTCTGGAATGGGGGGCGTACCAGATTCTCGTGCCGGCCGGCGCCAGTTGCGCCGCCTTGACAACCTTGCCCGCCCCCGTGGGTGACTTTACCGTGACCGTGACTTGCACTGCCTCCGGGCCTTTCAACGAGGCTGGCAATACCTTCAGCGTCTATCGGCTGACGTCGCGGGCGAGGAATGCGGCAGCGGTGGGGTCGGCCGCCTTTGTGGAGCGGGAAGTTTATGGCTCGGTCAGTCGTTAGGCAAAACGCCATGCCCGCCAGCACGCCGGGGCGTCGCGCCCGGCTTGCCGCGCGTCGCCTGAGAGCGGGCGGCGGAAATTCGTGCGGGGTAAGGTCATGAAGAAAACCGGCAACCTCACTTCCTGGCGGACCTTCTGCGCGCTTGTCGTGCTGGCCTTGGCCGGCCTGTTGACGAGCAGTTTTGCGGTAGCAGCAACGGCAACCGCCAGCCCGGCCAATTGCCAAAGTACGGCGGGTATTGGCACGGTGGCCTGGAGCAATGCGGGCAATGCCACGGACTCCGACAACAGCCGGGCAACGGCGTCGGTCGATGGCAGCACCACCAACTGGTTGGTTTGCACCAATTACGGTTTCGCGATTCCTGCCGGGAGCACGATCAATGGCATCGTTGTCAATGTCGAGCGCCGTTCGTCAAGCACAAACAACGGCGGTAGCGAAGATGTCGCCGTCCGTGCAGTCAAAGCCGGCGTCATTGGAGCCACCGATCGCGCCACAGGAACGAACTACACGACCAGTGATGTCGTTGAAGCACACGGCGGCGCAGCCGATCTCTGGGGGACGACGTGGACCACCGCGCAGGTCAATGCGGCAGATTTCGGCGCTGCCTTTGCGGCAAGCAAGCCCTCGTCGAGTGGTGGGGCGCATACCATCAGCGTTGACCACATTCAGATTGTTATCGACTACACACCACCGCCAGCGGTCTCTTCGATCAATCGTGCCAGCACCGACCCGACGGCCGGTGCGGCATCGGTCTCCTGGACCGTCGTCTTTGACCAGAGTGTCAGCGGCGTCGATAGCACCGATTTTTCGCTGGTTCAAGCCGGCGGCGTGGCCGGAGCGGCGATCAGCGCGGTCAGCGGCAGCGGCACCACCTGGACTGTCACCGCCAGTACCGGCACGGGCAGCGGGACGCTGGGGCTGAATCTGGTCGACAACGACTCCATCGTTGCTGGTGCCGTGCCGCTGGGTGGAACTGGTGCCGGCAACGGCAACTTTACCGGGCAGGTTTATACCGTCAGCGTACCGGCGGTGGTTTCGATCAACCGCGCCAGCCCGAATCCGACAACCGCCTCGGCAGCAGTTTCCTGGACGGTGACGTTCAGCGCCGCAATGACCGGGGTGGACCTGACTGATTTCGCACTGGTGCAGGCGGGCGGCGCCGCCGGGGCGACCCTGACCTCGGTCAGTGGCAGTGGCACGACCTGGACAGTGCTAGCCAATGCCGGCACCAGTTCGTCGGGTACGCTGGGCCTCAACCTGGTCGATGACGATACGATCGTCAATGCCAATACGGTGCCGCTGGGTGGTGCCGGCCTGGCCAACGGCAATTTCACCGGCCAGACCTATAGCTTGATCCCGCCCTATCCGACCCTGACCAAGACCTCGAGCACCTCGGCCGCCGTCATCAACGATGTCATCACCTTTACCATTACCGCCGCCAATTCCTTTGCAGTAGACCAGAGCAATGTCGTGCTTACCGACACGTTGCCCGCCGGCATGACCTATCAGGTGCATCTGGTCAGCCAGGGCACGGTGACCGTGTTCGGCAATGTCGTCACCTGGACCATCCCGCTGATTCCCGCCGGCGGCAGCGCGCAGATGACGCTGGCGGTAGAACTGACGACGCAGGGCTCGCTGACCAACTCGGTCAGTGCACCGGGCGCGACGACAGCCACGGCCTCGGTGCTGGTGCTGGCCAGTGCGGTGACGCATTTCCGGCTCGATGAACCGGTCGGCTCCTGGACTGGCGCCGCCGGCGAGGTCGTCGACAGCGGCGGTACGGGGCTGCATGGACGGCGCCTGACAACCTCGGTACCGACAACGACGAATACGATCATACCTGACCCGGCCATCGCCACGTCGCACCCTTCAGTGATCGGCAGCTTCTGCAATGCCGGTAACTTTGACGGCAATGCGGTGGTCCAGGTCGGCGACAGCCCGGCGTTCGACTACACCACCCAGCTTTCTGCATCGGCCTGGATCTATCCGACCGCCTACCCTGGCAGCGATCTGTCGTCGATCCTGTCGAATGACACGAACTATGAATTTCACCTGGACACCACCGGCAGGCTCTACTGGTGGTGGAATTATTCGACGCTGACCTCGAACGCGACGATCCCGCGCGACAAATGGACGCATATCGCCATTACCCTGAGTTCCGCTGCCGGGGCGGGGCGGCAGCGGATTTATATCAACGGTGTCGCCGACCCCAATACCAACAACTGGACCGGTACCCTGCAGGCCAACAACTGCAACTTCTATATCGGCGGCGACATCGCTACGGGGGCGGCGTGCTCCCTTATCCCGGGGCGCAATTTCCGTGGCCGGATCGACGAGGTCAAGCTTTACGCCTATGAATTGAGTGCGGCCGAAGTCCAGGCCGACATGACCCTGGGGCGCTTGTGCTCAGGCACCTTCGACCATCTGCGCATCGAGCACGACGCGGTGGCCTCGGTCTGCGCGCCGGAGACCGTCACCGTCAAGGCTTGTCTCGACTCTTCGTGCTCGACACTCTATACCGGCAATGTCACGGTCACCCTTTCACCGACCGGTTGGGTGGGGGGGGATACGTTTACCTTCTCCGGCGGCATCGGTTCGCGCCAGTTGAGCCGCTCGACAGCGGGAAATACCACCCTCGATACTGTCAGCGTAACGCCCGCCCCGGGCGGCGGAACACGCTGCTTCAACGGTGGCAGCGAAACCTGCACGATGAATTTTGCTTCCGCCTCCTGCGTTTTCGATGTCGCTGAAACAGGCGGGGCACCGCAGTCACGGCTGTATACCAAGCTGGCCAACACCGACTTCAGCCTCGATCTGCTGGCCTTGCTTTCGCCCAGCACCATCAATACCAGCTATACCGGCCCGGTCTCGGTCGACCTGGTCGATGCCTCGTCATCGGCTTGCCCTTCCGGCGGCGGCCTGACCACCGCAACCAGCGTGACCTTTGTGGCAGACGACAACGGGCGCAAGCTGGTCAGTTTCACTTATCCGAATGCGGCGAAGAACGTCAAGGTGCGCGCCGTGGTCGGGGCTTCCACCCCGGCCTGTTCAAATGACAATTTCGCCATTCGGCCGCAGCAGTTTTCAGTTACCTCGAGCATGAACAATACGGCCTTGACCGGCACCCCCGCCGCCACCGCCGGCAGTGCGTTTTCGCTGACGGCCGCAGCCGGGGTGGCCAGTGGCTACGACGGCACGCCGGCGCTGGATGCGACCAAGGTCAATGACCATGACGGGGTGGCCATCGCCAGCGGGACGCTGTCGGGGGTCTTCGGCGCGGGTACTGGGGCCGCAGCCAGCGGCGCTACGTTCAAGTACCTCGATGTCGGCAGTATCCAGTTGGCAGCCAATGCCGTTGTCGATAGCGGTTTTACCTCGGTGGACCAGAGTACCGACTGTGTCGTCGGCAGTACCTCGAACACCTTGTCCGGCGGCAAGTACGGCTGCAATGTCGGCAGCGTGGCATCGGCAAAATTCGGTCGCTGGTACCCGAGCCACTATTCCTTCTCCGGCACGCTGACGCCGGGCTGCGTGGCGGGCACCTATACCTACATGGGTGAGGATGCGCTGGGCGTGGCGCTGACAGTCAAGGCGCACGCTGTCGGTGCCGGTGCCGCCAGTGCCAGCGATCCGGTGACCAGTCGCTATACCTATAACGCGGCGCCGAACTCGCTGGTGGTGGCGCCGGTGACGCTTGCCGGCGATAACAGCGGCACGGCTATCAGTGTGACGCGACTGTCCAGCCCGGCATTTCCGGTCATGCCGAACAACGGGCTGTGGAGTGCCGGCCTGTTTCCGATCAACGATAGCTACGCCTTTTCCCGGCTGGCCGCGCCGGATGGCCCGTATGACGTGTTCAAGCTGACGGCGGCAGTAAACGATGCCGACGGTGCTGCGCTGATCGCGCCGGTAGAAACCAATACCACGCGCCTGCGTTTCGGTCGCTTGCGCATCAACAACGCCTACGGTTCGGAACTCCTTCCGCTGCCGCTACCCGTTGAGGCGCAGTACTGGTCTGGAAGCTTTTTCACGACCCACGCGGCGGATTCCTGTACGAGCATCGATCCGGCAACCATTGTCATGTCCGGCTACACGCAGGGTCTGGCCGCGTGCGAAACTTTTTTCCAGCCCAGTGCAGCCTTTACGCTGACCAATGGCAAGGGGGCGCTGACCCTGCGCGCACCGGGTTCGGGCAATGCCGGCAGTGTCACCCTCGGGTTGAACGTCGGCGCCGCTGTACCGGGGAGCAAGACCTGTCTGTCGGCTAGCGAGACCAATGCCGCTGCGGGCAATCTGCCCGGATTCGGCAGCGTGAACCCGACGGCGCGGGCGACCTTCGGGGCGTTTAAAACACCGCTGATCTATCGTCGGGAAAACTATTGATGGGGTGGGCTGGAAAAGCGCTTCAAAAGGGGTTTGTTTTGGCGAATTCCCATTGAAAAATAATGTGTTGGGCGCTATCCTTCACGTATTACTTAAGTAAGTTGGTGGCGAATGCTGTCGTTCCGGACAGAAAAACTTGAGAAGGGGTGGATGGCCGTAGTGCCATCGCGCGAACGCATCGACCTCGCCCATGTGCGGCGAGAAGGTCTGACGCGCCCTGAAATTTGCCTTCTGGAGTCTTTCCGTATCGAGCCGGATGTGCCGGCGTCTCTCCATCGCCTGCGCACCGCCAAAAAACTCGGATCCTATTCCTGCACCACCTTGCTGGCCTCCGGCGAGTATCACCTGGCGCAGATGGAAACCCCCGCCGTGCCCGTTGCCGAACGCACCGAAGCCTTGCGCTGGCGCTTCAAGGATCTGGTTGATTTTCCGGTGGATGGTGCGAGCATCGGCGTTCTCGATATTCCCATTGAAGGTGGCAGCACCCGTCAGCCGATGGTCTATGCCGTTGCTGCCGGACAAGCGGTCATTGCACCGCTGATGCAGATGTACGAAGCCGCCAAGCTGCATCTTGAGGCTATCGATATTCCCGAACTGGCGCAGCGCAACGTTGCCGCCTTGTTCGAAACCGAAAACCGGGGTCTGGCTTTTCTGCATCTCGACGAATCGGGCGGTTTGCTGACCATTACCTATCGTGGCGAACTCTATGCCGTGCGCAAGATCGAGGTTTCGGCGGCGCAGCTCGCCGATGCCGACATCGACCGGCAGGCGCAGCTGCAGGAGCGGGTGATGCTCGAAGTTCAGCGCACGCTCGACAATTTCGATCGCCAGTACAGCTTCATTTCCGTTGCCGGCATGGTCGTGGCTACTTGCCCGGCGGTCCCCGGACTGCAGGCGTATCTGGCCGAAAACGTTTATGTGCCGGTGCAGACGATGGACCTGGCGACAGTCTGCGAATTTCCTTCGGTTCCCGAACTGCGGGATGCTGCGCGCCAGGCCCAGTGCCTGCCGGCGATCGGTGCCGCCTTGCGTACGCCGGGGGTGGCGTGAGTCAGGAAATCAACCTCGTCAATCCGGCGCTGCGGCCCAAGCGCGACTGGCTGGCTTTCCGCAGTGTCGCCGTTGCTGCAGCGATGGCTTTGCTGCTGGTGTCGGCGCTGTATGCCTATGCACGGGTTTCTGCCTCCTCGGCACTGCAAGCCCAGGTGGCAGTGCAGGCCCGATTGGCGGCCTTGCAGCTGGAGGTGCAATCGGCCCAGGCGGCTCTGGCCGCGCGGGTCAACGATCCCGTGCTGGAAAAGGAAATTGTGCGCATGACTGCTGCCGTCAAGCAGCGTGGTGAAGTCTTGCGTCTAGCGGAGGATTTGGCGACGCAGGGCTCTGGCGGTGTGGCAGAGGTAATGCGCGGATTTTCGCGGCAGCGGATGGAGGGGGTCTGGTTGACCGGATTCAGTGTCGGACCGGGCGGTTTCGACATTCGCGGTCGCCTGCTTGATCCGGCCGCGCTACCCACGTATATCCGCCGCCTCAATGCCGAGCCGGCCTTCCGCGGCCGCAGTTTCGCCGCGCTGGACATGCAGGGCATCGTACCGCAGGTGCAGCCGCAGCCGCTGTCAGCTGGTGATGCGGCATCGGCACCCGCGCCCGCTGCTCAAACGGGCGCGCCGGCGCGCTATACCGAATTCGCCTTGCGCGCGACCTTGGCCGCCGCCCCTGTAACTGCAGGAGGCAAGGAATGAGCGATCTCAAACAGCAATGGGAAAAGCTTGGCGCCCGCTTCAATGCAATTTCCCAACGAGAAAGGGCGCTGCTGGCGGTGGCGGTTGTTGGCGGCATCTTGCTGCTTGGCTATAGCCTCCTGATCGACCCGAATTTTACGCGCACCCGCATCAGCGATCGTTTGGCGGCACAGCAGAGCGGCGATGTGCAGAGTAGCGACGGGCAGTTGCAGGCGCTCAAGGCGCAATTGCAGGTTGATCCGGATGCTGGCCGCAAGGCGGCCCTGGCGACGCTGAAGACAGAGTTGTTGCAGGTGGAGAGTGCGCTCAGGAACCTTGAAGGCGGCCTGGTGGCGCCGGACAAAATGAATGCTGTGCTGGAGCGCTTGTTGTCGGGAAATGCCAACCTGCGTCTGCTGAGCCTGAAGTCGCTGGCACCGGTCAATCTTGCCGAGGGCAGCAAGTCTGCGGAGAGCGAGGCCAATTCGGCAGGGGCCAGCGCACTCGGTCTGTACAAGCATGGCGTGGAAGTGCGCCTGGAAGGCGGCTATTCCGATCTGCATGGCTGGCTGAGCCAGCTTGAAAGTACGCCGCAGAAGATTCTTTGGGGCGATGTCCGTCTGCAGGTTGTTGAACATCCGCGATCGGTGTTGTCGCTGACGATTTTTACCCTGAGTACCGACAAGGCATGGCTGGCCATATGAGACGCCTGCCAACTTCTTTCCTGCTCTGGTCGATCTGGCCTGTGTGCTTAGCCTCATCCGCGCTGGCGGCAGAAGTGATTGCTCCCCTGGCCGATCCGACACAACCGCCAGCGGCGATTGTCGGTCTGGATGGGGCGCTATCGCCCGATCTGTCCAGTACCGGACTGACGTCGGTGATGATGCCGAAAAAAGGTAAGCCGATGGCCGTGATCGGCGGGCAGCTGGTGCCGCTGGGCGGCTTGGTCGGAGAGGCGCGGCTGGTTCGTCTGTCGGAAACCGAGGCGGTATTGGAGGGGCCGGAAGGCATAGAGCGGCTGTACCTGACACCTGATGTCGAAAAGAAAATGAACGTGACCAGGGCCGCCTCGCGGCGCAAGAGGGAATGATGATGAACAAGCGCTTGATTGTCACGACGCTATCGGTTGCACTGCTACTTGCCGGGTGTTCAACCCCCCTGCGACAGCCGGGCGCCACTTTTGACCGGGTTGGCCAGGAGATGAAGGATGCGGCCGCCTCCGGCAAACCGGCGGGGAGCGACGCCATCAACGCGGCGATGATGCCGTCTCTGGATATTGGGAATGCGCCGCTGGCGGGTACCGAGCACCGATTTGATCTGGCCGTGAATGGCGCACCGGCGGCCCAGGTGTTCATGGCCATCGTCTCGGGGACGCGTTTCAGCATGCTGGTGCCGCCGGAAGTGGGCGGCACGATTTCGCTCAACCTCAAGAACGTGACGGTGCGCGAGGCACTGGAGACGATCCGCGATCTCTATGGCTATGATTTCAACGTCAAGGGAACGCGCATCTTCATCCAGCCGAACACGCTGCAGACGCGGATTTTCCAGATCAACTACCTGTCCAGCCGGCGGCAAGGCGTCACCGATACGCGAGTCACCTCCAGTTCGCCGAGTGTGGTCAATCCGGGCGGCAGCTCCGGCACCGCTTCGGGCGGCGCTGCGGCAGCACCGCAACCGGCGCAATCAGGCGGGGCCGGGCAGCTCAGCTCGTCCTCTTCCGATAGCTCGCGCGTCGAGACACGCAGTGACGCCGATTTCTGGCGCGACCTGGGCCGGGCACTGACGACGATCGTCGGTACTGGCGATGGCCGCAGCGTGATCCTCAATTCCCACTCCGGTGTGGTGCTGATCAAGGGGATGCCCAGCGATATCCGCGCGGTCGAGAACTACCTCAAGGCAACGCAGGTGATCGTCGAGCGGCAGGTGATGCTGGAGGCCAAGATCGTCGAGGTGACCCTCTCCGAGTCGTATCAGACCGGGGTCAATTGGGCGCATTTCGGTGGTGCAGACACGCGCTACGCCTATGGAACGCTGGCGCCCGGAACAACGCTGAACACGGCAGGGGTCATGGTTGGTTCCGCTGGCGGTATTACCGGTGCGAGCGGTCTTTCCGGGGCGCCGGGTACGGCGAGCACGACCCTGGCGGCACTTCCCGGCAAGGCCAAGGATGTCGCCGGACTGGCCGGCGCGGCAGCGACCAGCGCTATTGGCAAGGGCTTCTTCGGGCTGGCATTGCAGACGGCCAATTTTGCGGCTCTCCTTTCCTTCCTTGAGTCGCAGGGGGACATGCAGGTGCTGTCCAGCCCGCGGGTTGCCACCATCAACAACCAGAAAGCCGTGCTCAAGGTGGGTACGGACGATTACTACGTGACCAACATCAGTACTTCGACCACCGCCAGCGGTAGCAGCACGGTGACGACGCCGACGATCACGCTGCAGCCCTTCTTCTCCGGTGTCGCCCTCGATGTGACACCGCAGATCGACGACGACGGCAATGTGCTGCTGCATGTGCATCCTTCGGTGACCGTGGTGCAGGAAAAGAACAAGGTCGTCGATCTCGGCACGCTCGGCAATTTCACGCTGCCGCTGGCCTCTTCGTCGATCAACGAAACCGATGCCATCGTGCGTGTTCAGGATGGCTATATCGTCGCCATCGGCGGCTTGATGAGCCAGGAGCAGATTCGCGACAACAACGGATTGGCCGGTGCTTCCTCCCTGCCGGGTATTGGTGCCCTCTTTGGTCAGAAGGGCGGCGCCATGCGCAAGCGCGAGCTGGTGGTGCTGATCAAGCCGACCATCATCCATAACGAAGCCAGCTGGAAGCAGGATCTGCTCGACACCCAGGAACGCATCGAAAAGCTGGATCCACGGACCCGCCTGCCAAGGGCACAATAAGGAAAACAGCGCTTGTACCTGCAGCATTTCGGCCTGACAGAGTTTCCCTTCGGCATCACGCCGGACACCAGCTTCACGTTCTCGGCCCATGGCCACCAGGAGGCGTTGAATACGCTGCTGGTGGCGTTGCAATGCGGCGAGGGGTTCCTCAAGATCACCGGCGAAGTCGGTACCGGCAAGACCCTGCTCTGCCGCCGGCTGCTGCAGTCGCTCGGCGAGGGGACGGTAACGGCCTATCTGCCCAATCCCAATCTTGAGCCGCAGACGCTGCTGCTGGCGCTGGCCGAGGAATTGCGCTTGAGCGATGTCGAGGGCCTGGATCAGTACCATCTGCTGCGCAAGATCAACCATGGGCTGCTCAATTACGCACGCAGCGAGAAACGGGTCGTGCTGTGTATCGATGAAGCGCAGGCGATGCCACTGGAAACGCTGGAAGCCTTGCGCCTGGTATCGAATCTGGAAACCGAGAAGCGCAAGCTGATCCAGATCGTGTTGTTCGGCCAGCCGGAACTTGACGAAAAGCTGGCAGACCCGTCGGTGCGCCAGCTTCTGCAGCGGATTACCTTTCACCAGCGCCTCACCGGTCTGGGCAAGGAAGAGATCCTGCTCTATCTGCAACATCGCATGCGCGTTGCCGGCTATCGTGGTGAGCCGATGTTTACCGCCGGGGCCGTGCGCGGCCTGCGGCGCGCTTCGCACGGCACGCCCCGGCTGATCAACATCCTGGCGCATAAATCCCTGCTGACGGCGTTTGGTGAGGGGCGCCAGACCGTGAAGTTCCGCCATGTGCGCGGCGCAGCCAGAGATACCGAGGGCGCCCGTTCGCCCGGCTGGTGGTAAGGAAACCCATGAGCCTGATCAACCAGATGCTGAAGGATCTCGATGCGCGGCACGAGTCCGATGTGCGCGGGCGCCTGCATCGCGAAGTGCGGGCCTTGCCGGCTGCCGGTGAAAACCGGGGGCTGCGGCTGACGATTGTCGTGCTGCTTGTTTTGTCGGTGGCCGCGGGGGCCTGGTGGGCGGGGGAGCGCTACCTTGCCGGAAATCTGTCCGGTGTCACCGAACGTGTAACTGCGGCAACCTCGCCGCCTGTTCCTTCATCGCCGGCCCCGATCCCTTCTTCATCGGTGGCGGCGGTGGAGCCTGCAACTGCGGGACCAGCATCTGCTGAAGTGGCTGCGGCGCCGATCATGTTGCCTTCTTCCCCGCAGGACAGCGCCCTGCCAGATGTTGTAGCACTGGATGCGGCCAGCGGACTCAAGCTTTCGGCTTCGCTCGACAAGCTGCCGGAAAGTGCGCCGGCCACGGCAAAGCCGTCGGTGCCGGTACTCGCTTCTAGCACCAAAAAAACAGAGCCTGCCGCAGGGCCGGTTGCTGGCGCGGCTCCACGCGCAACACCATCGGCTGTGCTGGCGCCGCTGCCATCCCCGGCAAAGACCTTGTCACCGGGGGTGGTCGATAAAACACCAGTTGCCAAGACAGTGCGTGAGCGTGCGGAGGCGGACTACCGGCGTGCGGTGGCGCTGGTCAATGGTGCCCGCGTTCAGGAAGCCACTGATCTTCTGCTCGACGTGCTGCATCAGGATGGTGGTCATGTCGCGTCGCGCCAGTTGCTGGTCCGCCTGCTGATCGAGCAGCGTCGCAATGATGAAGCGATGGCGTTTCTGGCTGAGGGCCTGGCGACGCAGCCGGGGCAGGTTGCCTGGGCGATGACGCTGGCACGCTTGCAGGTCGATCGTGGCGATCTTGCCGCCGCCGCCAGAACCTTGCGTGGTTCGCAGTCCTTTGCGGCCGGAAATGCCGACTACCTGGGCTTTGCTGGCCATGTTCAGCACCGTCTCGGGCAGCCGAAGGAAGCCATCGATTTCTATCAGGCCGCTGTGCGGATCGCCGCTGCCGACGGACGTTGGTGGTTGGGTCTGGGGTTGGCGCTAGAGGCCGATCATCGTGCCGCCGATGCGCGTGAAGCCTTTTTGCGTGCCCGCGCCAGCGGTTCGCTCAACGCCGATCTTCTCGCCATCGTCGATCAGAAGTTGCGCTGACGTAGCTGCGCAATCAACGGCGCCAGCGTTGGTGCATCGGCGCTTGCAGCCACCAGCTGTCTCTCCACCATCGGGATGTCGCTCGGGTAGCTGAGCATTGCCCGCTTCAGCTGCATCTTTGCCGCGTCGTGCTGGCCGTCCAGTTGCAGCAGCGCGGCGTAGCGGAATGCCGCCTGCCGGATCGGTGAAAAATGCAGGGCTTCCCTCATTATCTGCAGCCGGTTGCCGGTGTCTTCGGCTTCAATCGGCATGCGCGCGGCGAACTGCAGCGCGGCATGATTTCGCCACAGCGACTGCATATAGATTTCGAGCAGCCACGCTTGCTGTGTTGCCGCTGGAATGAGTTTCCCGTCAGTGCTTTGGCCTTGCGCCGCTGCTTCCAGGCGCATGTAGTCGTTGCGTAGCGAGAAGAGCGTCAGCAGACCGACAGCTGCCAGCCCGGCGAGCACCAGCCGGTGGCGTCCGGCGAAAACCAGCGGCGTGCGCCGGCCGTCTCCCAGTGCCAGCATCAAGGCTGCGATGGCGAGGAAGTGTGCATACCAGAGCGGGTATTCCAGCCCTGAATGAATGCCCAGAATCAGCAGTATGCCGGTCGCCAGAAATACAGTCGCGTCGCTGCGTTGCCTGTGCAGTCCGCCTAGCCAGAGGGCTGCTGTACCTGCAATCAGCGCGAAGCCGGCAAGGCCGAACTCGGCCAGCAATTCTGTCAGCAGGTTGTGGGAGTGCTCGGGGATGCCGATGCCGTTGATCGGGAACTGTTCAATGCGAACGAAATACTCGCGCGAAAAACTGTCGAAGCCGGCACCGAGCAGCGGCTGGTCGGTGAAAATTTCCAGCGCAGCCCGCCACAAGGTCAATCGAACCGGATCGTAGGAGCCCTGTGCAACAAGGCGCTGAGCGCTGCTGATCGTTGCGCCGCTGCTATCGATCAGCCACTGCACGACGAATAGGAGTGGGAGGAGCAGAAAAGCGATGCGCAGCAAGGGGCGTCGCGTGCCTTTTTCCCGCGTCCACGCCCAGACGAGGAGCCAGCCGATGAGCGCAACAGCGAAGAAATAGACGCTGCGCGAACCGGACATCAACGACAGCCCGATCAAACCGGGCAGCAGTAGCCAGAGCGGTGCTGCAGCCAGCTTGTTGCGGCCGTGCAGGTAGAGCGCACAAGCGATGCCGATCCAGAGATAGTCGGCGAAATTGTTCGACTGGGCGATGTTGCCCTTGATCGCCCCCTCTGCCGGAAAAATGTATGGCATGCCGATCCACGGTGCCCAGCGTTGCAAGGCGCCGGTTGCGGCCAGCAGAATGGCGCCGCCAAACAGCGCCCAGGCCAGCGTGTAGCTCACCTCGTCCCGTCCGAGGGCCGTTTCGATGCGGCAGATCGCCAGCATCAGCAGAAACGCCCAGACCAGATAGAGCGAGAGCAGGACCGTGCTCTCGAACAGGATCGTACGATTGGTCGAGAACTGAAGCCAGGCCAGCGCCACCATCGCCAACGGCAGCAAGGCAGTGCGTGGCAGCATCCAGGGGCGCTCGTCCCTGGCAAAAGCCAGCGGCAGCAGGGCGACCAGCCCGAGCGTTCCGGCCAGCCATTCCTGATGGAAGGTGGCGATCGGCAGGTAGTGATGGGCGCCGAGAAACGGCAGCGTGATCGCGAGCAGCAGCGCAAGCAGGCTGAAACGGTAGGGTAGCAATGTCATTGAGAAGCTGGCTGGTTCGAGGAAAGCCAACATTCTGCCCGATTGCCTGCAGCGCGGCTGTCGCTTTCCTGGCACCTTCCCGCCGTTGCTCGCGTATTCAGCCGAGAAGTGTTCGTGCCACGGTCGCCACGGTGACCTGCGTCGCCCCGTGCAGTCGTAGCGTGCGGGCGCATTCGCTGGCGCTGGCCCCCGTGGTGACAACGTCGTCTACCAGCAGTACATGCTGGCCACTCAGGTCGGCATTGCAGGCGAAGGCATTTTTCAGGTTGCGTCGCCGTTCGCGCAGCGTCAGGCCCTCCTGTGGTGTCGTCGGGCGAACTCGCTCGCAACTGCGGTTGTCTATCGTCTGCGCGCGTGCCTGTGCCAGTGCGCGGCCAATTTCGCTCGCCTGATTGAAGCCGCGCTCCGCCATGCGTGTGGGGTGCAGCGGCATTGGCACAATCCGGTCGCAGGTCAGCGTGGCGCAGCTTGCTGCAAGCTGTTGGCCGAACCATGTGGCCAGCGCCAGTTGATGGCCGTATTTCAGTCGCTGGATCAGGCGATCTACCGGAAAGCTGTAGGGGTAGCAGGCGATCAGCCGGTCGAAGTGGGGTGGATGGCGCAGGCAGCGCCCGCAGGTTTCGCCCTGCGGACTCGGTAGCGCGCAGCGTGGACAGACGGATTGGGGCAGTCGTGGCAGTTCGTTGGCGCACGCCGTGCAGAGCAAGGTGTTGCCGGAAGGGCTGGCGCAGAGCAGGCAATCCTGCGGCAGCAGGGTTGTCAGAAGGGTTCTTCGGAAGGCGTCAGCCATCCCGGACATTTCAGCTAGAATTGACATTTCGCCCTGCTTCGGCAATTATTCATAATTACGAGCCATACGCATTGGTATGGAAATGCCTTTTTTCCGTATGCCGATGCAGCAAGATTTATTTCAGGTGATCCCATGAATGCTATTCCCCAAGCGGTGCAAGCACCGTCTGTTTCTACCTCTGCCAGTGCGATCGGTGCTTCCGGTATCGCCAAATGGTCGGTTGCTGAAATCGAGGCGCTGTTCGACCTGCCGTTCATGGATATGGTCTGGCGCGCCCAGCAGGTGCATCGCCAGCATTTCGACGCCAACGAGATTCAACGCTCGACGCTGATTTCCGTCAAGACCGGCGGCTGTTCGGAAGACTGCGGCTACTGTTCGCAGTCGGCGCGCAACAAGGCCGAACTGGAGCGCGAAAAGCTGATGCCGGTGGAGGAAGTGGTGGCTGCGGCCAAGGCCGCCAAGGCCAAGGGGGCTTCCCGCTTCTGCATGGGCGCCGCCTGGCGCGGCCCGAAGGAAAAGGATCTGGAGCCGGTGCTGGACATGATCCGCGAGGTCAAGGCGCTGGGCATGCAGACTTGCGTAACGCTTGGCATGCTCAAGGATGGTCAGGCCGAGAAGCTGGCTGACGCCGGCCTCGACTACTACAACCACAACCTCGACACCGCTGCCGAATTCTATGGCCAGGTGATCTCCACGCACACCCAGCAGGACCGCATCGACACCATCGGCGAAGTGCGCAAGGCCGGCATCAACGTCTGTTCCGGCGGCATCATCGGCATGGGCGAGTCGCGCAAGAACCGCGCTGCACTGATCGCACAACTGGCCAACCTGAATCCGGCGCCGGAGTCGGTGCCGATCAACAATCTGGTGGCTATTCCTGGTACGCCGATGGCGGCCACCAAGGGGGTCGACAACTTCGAGTTCGTGCGCACCATCGCCGCCGCGCGCATCACCATGCCGACTTCGTTCGTTCGCCTGTCTGCCGGACGCGATGAAATGAGCGAAGAAATGCAGGCGCTGTGCTTCCTGGCCGGCGCCAACTCGATGTTCTACGGCGACAAGCTGCTGACCACCGGCAACCCCGACATCGACCGTGACCAGGCGCTGTTCGAGAAGCTCGGCCTGCGCCCTATCTGAGATGCGAGCGTCGACCGCAGAGGCACAGCGGCGCAGAGATTTCGCTGAGGATCTTCTGAGCAGGCTTGCGCTCTGCGTACTCTCTGCGCCTCAGCGCCTCCACGGTAGGTTCTGATTCATGCCCACGCCGTTTGTCGATACCCGCCAGGTGCGGCGCAATTTTTCGCGCGTTGCTAGCCACTACGACGCCTCAGCCTTCCTCTCCCGCGAAGTCGACCGGCGCATGCTGGAACGCCTCGACTATGTTCGCATCGAGCCGCAGCGTGTGCTTGACCTCGGCTGTGCGACCGGCGCCTCGCTGACGGCGCTGCGCGAACGTTACCGCGAGACACAACTGATCGGAGCCGATTTCGCCGAGCCCATGCTGCATGCTGGCCGCGGCGAGAAGACGCTTTTGTCGCGCCTGATGCCTTTTTTGAAATCGCGGGCAGCGAGCTTTGCTGCTGCCGACGCCGAAGCCCTCCCCTTTCGCGCTGCAAGCTTCGGCCTGGTGTGGTCCAACCTGTTGCTGCACTGGCTTGAGGAGCCCCGCCCCGCCTTGCGCGAGGCACAGCGTGTACTGGAAACCGGTGGTCTTTTCATGTTCTCGACTTTCGGGCCGGATACGTTGCGCGAACTTGCCGGAGCATTTGGCGACAGCTTTGCCCACACGCAGCGCTTTACCGACATGCACGATCTTGGCGACATGCTCATTGAGTGCGGTTTCTCCGAGCCGGTGATGGACATGGAGGTGCTGACCCTCACCTATGCCAGCTTCGACGATCTGGTTGCCGAACTGCACGCTGCCGGCGATCGCTGCGCCATGCACGGGCGCCGCAAGGGGTTGCTCGGGCGCGATGCCTGGGAGAAAGCGCGGGCAGCTTATGCTGCGTTATCGCAGGATGGGCGCCTGCCGGCTACCTTCGAGGTGGTCTACGGGCATGCCTGGAAGGGCGAGCCTAAGAAAGCTGCTGACGGCCGCGCCATTGTCCGTTTCGATCGGCGGCCGAAGTAAGCGCGACATAATTTTTCCGTAGATCCATACCGCGGCAGAAGGGCGCTACTTGCCCTCCATCACCCGTGAAGGGCCCATCCTGCGCTTGAGAAAAACGCCGAGCTGGCGCATGCAGCGTGCCGGCTCGGCAATTCCCGAGGAGCGAATGTCCGAAGGTTTGCAGGTCAGCACGGAATGCTTTCTAGGTGCACAGGGATGTGCGCGTTGGTCCTTCGTCGGCGAAATGTCTTATGTGTTCAATTGACTGAATTCAGCTGGGCGTACGCCGCTTCCGCAATACGCAGCAATTCGTCGCGCGGCATTTCGCCCGAAAGGGCATAGCCGACTTTGTGGTCCAGCCAGTAGAACACCCCAACTGCACCTTCCTGTGCGAAGCGGAAAGCGGTGTCGTGGTTGTTCGGGTCGGTGCGCACATACAGTGTCAGTCGCCGGCCATCTCGGTCCTGATACATGAACTGGGCGACCGGCCCGCGTTCGCCAGGCAGCAAGCGGCCGCCGACCAGCTCGAATCCCTGCGCGACAAAGCGCGGTGTTTTCAGCGGGGTGCCCAACCGCTTCGAAAGCCATTGCACGAGATGCGCTTCCTGATCGGCACCGACCTCCACCGGATGGCGAACCTCCGGGGTGTAGACCACGTGGGCAATGGCGGCGTTGCGTGCCAGCGGTGGTGTGGCTGCCGCTTCCGGTACGCTGGCGCCGCGCATGGTGTAGCCAGTGGTGATGCCGACGGCCAGCCAGCCGATGGCTGCGGCGATGCGCCAGCGGCGCGGGTTGGCCGCAGGCTGTGCGGCTTCTTCCAGTCGGGCCGGTGCGGGCTCCTCCAGCACCGGGTCGAAAGCTGCATGCAGCAACTCCTTCTGTCGCTTCCAGGCGAGCAGGCGAGCTTCCTCTTCCGGGTTTTCCTGCAGCCACTGGCTGACCGCAGCGCTGCGGGCTTCATCCAGCCGTCCGTCTGTCCAGGCGTGCAGTTCAGCTTCAAGCGGGCGATTCATTTCACTACCTTCAACGGCAAGGTTCCGGGGGCTCGGTCCTCAATCAGCTGGCGCATGCGGTCGCGCGCGCGGGAGAGGCGCGACATCACGGTACCGACCGGAATATCGAGGATAAGCGCGGTTTCGTCATAGGAATATTCCTCCAGCGTCACCAGCAGCAGCACTTCGCGCTGTTCGGGCGAGAGCCGGGCAAGTGCCCCGTGGATGTCGCGGACTTCTATCCCGTCGGCCTGTGTGGCTCGGGCCGATGGCTCGCTCGGGAGCGTTTCCAGCGAATCGGTATGGCGCCCTGCCGCCGTCCGCAGTTGATTGACGAAAATATTGTGCATCAGGGTCATCAGCCAGGCATCGAGGCGACTGTCCGGGCGCCACAGGGCGGACTTGTTCAGGGCCCGTTCCACGGTGTCCTGCACCAGATCGTCTGCGGCATACCGGTCGCCGGTAAGGGCTCGGGCGTAACGCCGCAGACGGGGAAGGTGTTCGCTCAGCTCGACCATGCCCTGAGTGTAGTAGCGCTCGGTTTGCTCGGGCCTTACTTCGCGATATGCCAGACCTGGTTTACGCCGTCGCCGGTGGTGTCACCCGGCTTCTGGTCCTTGATCCAGAAATACAGGGGTTTGCCACGGAAGGCCCACTGGCGTTTGCCATCCTCGCGCGTCACGATGCTCCAGTCGCCCGAGGCTGTGCTGCCGTCGGCGGCATACAGGGGAGGCCAGTTCCCGGCACAGGGGCCGTTGCAGAGACTCTTGCCACTGCCGGCCGCATCCTTGTCAAAGGTGTAGAGCGTCATTCCGTCGTTGCCGACCAGCATGCCGCCTTCCATGCGGGCGGGCATGCTGCGGCCATCGTAACTGCCGGCACAGGCCGAAAGGGCGAGTGCCAGCAGGCTGGCGGCGAGAAGCTGGGTGGTGTTTGCTTTCATGACGAGTTCCTTTTTCTGTGGAGGGGTAACTCGTAAACAGGTGGAGGGGGTGGATTATTCCAAGGTGCCTGAAATTTTGTGTTCCACCAGTGAAAAACCCGCCGAAGGGCGGGTTTCCAATGCACTGCGTAGCGACTCAGCCGGTAATGTAATGCTCCAACTGTTTGATGATGAATTCTTGCTCGCAAATGGTTTCCTTGACCAGGTCACCGATCGAAACCACACCGATCACCTGCTGGTTGTTGTCGAGCACCGGCAGGTGGCGGAAGCGGCCTTCGGTCATCAGCGCCATGCACTCTGCGACAGAATTGTCCGGGGTGGCGTACATCACCTTGTCGGTCATGATTTCCTCAACGCGCGTGTCCTTCGACGCCTTGCCGACGAGGATCACCTTGCGCGCATAATCCCGTTCGGAAAAAATGCCGATCAGTCGTTCGCCATCGAGGACAAGGACGGCCCCCACCTTGTTATCAGCCATGACCTTGAGCGCATGAAAAACAGTGTCTTTCGGAGCGACGGCGGCCAGAGATTGCGGTTTGGTGGCGAGGAGTTGTTTCAGTGTTTTCATTTTTCAGGGTCCCTTTTTTCTCTGTTGTCCAGCCTTCGTCAGGCTAGTCTAGCGCTGTGGCAAATCGGTAGCAACAAAACAAAAAAGCGACCATCGGTCGCTTTTTTGGGGGCTGAGTCGGCTTAGCGCAGGCCAGCTGTGTATTCGGCGAGGGCCTTGATCTGGGCATCCGAAAGCTTGGCGGCGATGGTGCGCATCACCTTTTCCGCATCGTTGCCACGTTCGCCCGAGCGGAATTTGTTCAGTTGATCAGCCGTGTACTCCGGGTGCTGACCAGCAAGTGCCGGGTACTGGGCTGGCAGGCCAGCGCCTGTCGGGCCGTGGCAGCCTGCGCAAGATGGGATGCCCTTGGCAAAATCGCCCTGGCGCCACAGTTTCTGGCCTTCGGCAACCAGCTTTTCGTCCTTGGCGGTCGCTGGCTTCAGCTTCTGCTGGCTGAAATAGGCGGCGACGTGCGGAATGTCTTCATCGGCGACTGTGGCGGCCATACCTGCCATGATTGCGTTGTCACGCAGTGCCGGCTTGCCGTCTACTGATTTGAAGTTCGACAGTTGCTTGGCAAGGTAGTCAGCGCCCTGGCCGGCGAGGCTCGGGTTAGGGGCGGCCGGGCTGTTGCCGTCAACGCCGTGACAGCCGGCGCAGACCGCTTCGACAATCGGCTTGGCCTTGGCTGGGTCAGCTTTGGCAGGCGCCTTGTCGGCGGCATTGACGTTAAAGGTGGCGGCAAGAAACAGCGCCATCGCCGTGGTACGGATCATGTCCAAACTCCTTGTTGTCGGCTTCTAGCCAGAGATGGGAATTAACAAACCTGATATTCTATAACACTTTGCCAATACGGCGCACGCCTGCGCTTTACCCCATGCCACTCTTTCAGAACGCCGCTTTCTTCACCACTGTTGCTCACCTCCGCGATTTGCCTCGGGATGTTTTGAGCGAGGTGGCTTTCGCTGGACGTTCAAATGCCGGCAAGTCGTCGGCGATCAACACCCTGGCCAACCACACCCGACTGGCCTTCGTCTCGAAGACGCCGGGACGGACGCAGAACCTCAATTACTTTCAGCTCGTCGAGGGCAAGTTTCTGGTGGACTTGCCTGGCTATGGTTATGCCAAGGCGCCGGATGAAGTGCGCGGCGCCTGGGAAGGCCTGATCGGGCCTTACCTGGAAGGCCGTTCGCCCTTGAAGGGCATTGTCCTGATCATGGATTCCCGACACCCGCTGACCGAACTTGATGTGCAGTTGATCGAATGGTTTGCTCCGACCGAAAAACCGATTCACATACTCCTCACCAAGGCCGACAAGCTGACGCGTCCGCAGCAGGCACAAGCCCTGCGGGAGGTGCGAGAGGGCGTCTCGGCGCTGGGCGAACAGTGTTCGGTGCAGCTCTTTTCCAGCTTGAAAAAAACCGGGATTGAGGTTGCCGAAGCAGTCATTGGCAAATGGCTGGATATCGCGCCGCCGGCGAAGCCCGTAGTCGCTGCCAAACGCCAGCTGGCGCCGGGGGAAAAGCGCAACCCGGAGTTGGCTGCGCGACTGGCGGCGCGAAAGGCAGAGAAGCTTGCTGCAAAGGGTTCGGCGCAGAAAAAGAAAGCCCCCGGTAAAGGGGGAACCGGGGGCTAAAATGCCTTAATGCAATTAAGGCACCCGCTCAGGGAGGTGAAGCGGGAGACGGCGAACCATCTGCGGGTGAGAGTCGGTCGAAATAAAAAAGTTCCCGGTGTGTTTTTTGATTTGCAATTTTTATCTGGCCTTAAAGGGTTTTTATGAGCACCTTCAATCCCGCTGCCGTTTTTCCCGGCACCCGCATGCGCCGCATGCGCCGCGATGATTTCTCCCGCCGCCTGATGCGCGAGTCGGTACTGACTGCCGACGATTTCATCTACCCGGTGTTCGTGCTCGAAGGCGAAAAGCGAGTTGAGCAAATCGGATCAATGCCTGGTGTCGAACGTCAGAGCCTTGACCTGCTGCTGAAAACAGCGGAGCGTGCGCTTACCCTTGGAGTACCGGCGCTGGCGCTGTTTCCGGTGGTCGATCAGTCGTTCAAGACTGAAGGTGCCGAAGAAGCCTATAACCCGGAAGGTCTGGTGCCGCGTGTCGTGCGCGCGCTGAAGAAGGAATTTCCGGAACTGGGCGTGATCACCGATGTGGCGCTCGATCCCTACACCATTCACGGTCAGGACGGTCTGATCGACCCGGCGGACCCGCGCGGCTATGTGCTTAACGATGAGACGCTGGCAGTGCTGGTCAAACAGGCGCTGTGCCACGCCGAGGCCGGTGCTGACGTCGTTGCCCCGTCGGACATGATGGATGGCCGCGTCGGCGCCATCCGCAATGCGCTGGAAGCGAAGAAGCTGATCTACACGCGCATCCTCGCCTACTCGGCCAAGTACGCCTCGGCCTTCTACGGCCCCTTCCGCGACGCGGTGGGCTCCGCCGCCAACCTCGGCAAGGGCAACAAGTACACCTACCAGATGGACCCGGCGAACAGCGACGAAGCGATCCGCGAAGTCGCGCTCGATCTGGCTGAAGGCGCCGACATGGTGATGGTCAAGCCGGGCATGCCGTATCTGGACATCGTCCGCCGCGTGAAGGAAGAACTGAAGGTGCCGACCTACGTCTATCAGGTCAGCGGCGAATACGCGATGCTCAAGGCCGCCGCGCAGAACGGCTGGCTGAACGAGGAAGCCTGCGTGCTGGAGGCGCTGCTCGGCTTCAAGCGGGCCGGCGCGGACGGCATCCTGACCTACTTCGCGCTGGATGCGGCGGAGTGGCTGCAACGCTGATCGCGCCAGCGCCGCAATAACGAAAAGGCCCGCACGAAGCGGGCCTTTCCTTTTGTCTGCGCCGGATCGCGGGGGTGGGCGTTCCGTCGTTTCCGTCACCGGTAGGATCGGGTTCCTTCGCGAACCGCGGCCGGTTGGGCCTGTGGGCTGCCGCGGGTAGCGGCAGTGGTTCGCGTCGGTCAGATGGCTGCATTACACCCGAAGCCTGGCGATCTGAAAAACACTGAATACAGATCGTTGTATCGCAAAATCAGATGACTGGCGTATCATCAGCGCATCATGGAATTGCGCCAGCTCCGCTACTTCATCGCCATCGCCCGCTGCGGCAGCTTCTCGAAGGCCGCGGCGGAAGTGTTCGTCGCGCAGTCGGCGCTGAGCCACCAACTGGCGCAACTCGAAGCAGAACTGGGCGCGCCGCTCTTCCACCGCACGCGGCGCGGCGTCGAGCTGAGCGACGCCGGGCGCGTCTTTCATGCGCACGCCACGGCCATCCTGCGCCAGGTCGAGGACGCGAAAGCCAGCGTGCGCAACGCTGAGGGCGAGCCGAGCGGCAAGGTCGTCTTCGGCATCCCGCACAGCGCTTCCAACGCGCTGGCGCTGCCGCTGTTGCAGGCGGTGCGGCGCGAACTGCCAAAGGTCGAACTGGAACTTACCGAGGAACTCACCGGCAACCTCGTGCCGCAGTTGCGCAGCGGGCAGATCAGCCTCGCCGTGCTCTTCGACGACGGCACGCTCGACGAATTCCAGACCACGCCGCTGCTCGACGAGCGCCTCTCGCTGATCGGTGCCGCCAGCCTGCCGGGCCGCCCGAAGAAGACTGTCACGCTGAAGCAGGCGCTGGCGCTGCCGCTGATCCTGCCCGCGCATCCGCACGGCGTGCGGCCGATCATCGAGGACGCGGCGCGCAAACAGGGATTGCCGCCGCCTAACGTCGTCGCCGACATCAGCTCGGTCAGCATCCTGCGCACGATGTTGCTGGCCGAGCTCGGCTACACGCTGCTGCCGGTGATGCCACTGCAGAACGACATCGCCGCCGGCGCACTCTGCGCCGTGCCGGTCGAGCGGCCGCTGCTGACGCGGCGGCTGGCACTGTGTGCGTCTAAGCATATTCCGCTGTCGGTAGCATCAGTGGCGGTGATGCGACTAGTGTTTCAGTTGGTGAATTACTTGGTGGAAACAAATAATTGGCAAGCTGCGTATGAGATTCAGGTGGCCAAAAGCTTGTGACAAAACAGGCTGTTGCAGCCTATTCGATGTTTCGCGAGCAGGCGCATCTGATGGCTACTTTTTTAGGTCGCTGCTTCGTTCTTCTTCAAGCTTGGCTGCCAATCCCCATGCAGCAAATCCAAGAGCTGCGATAAGCCAAGCGAGAAGATATTTGTTGCTGAAGAAGAGATAGGTAGCGAGTGACAACAGGAAGGCTGCCCCAAGCAAAAGCGAGACAAAAACGGCGTTAGCACGATTCAGTCGTGGCATGAGATTCGGTAATCTCGCTATAGACAAATAGTTCAGCTTGGTGATGCTACGCGCTGCGGCTCGCCAGAATCGCCACCGCCAGCATCGGCCACTGTTGCGGCCACTGGGCCAGCGGTTCGCGGCTGAAGCCGGATTTGGCGTAGGCCTGCCAGCGGCCGATGGCGTAGCTGACGAGCACGTTGGCCATGGCGCCGAAGTCGAGATTGGCATCGACGCGTTCCTGCGTCGAGGCAACACGCAGGGATTGCTTGAGGGCGGCTTCGACCTTTTCCAGCAGAGCGTTGATGCGCGCCTGCAGGCGTTCGTTCTCATTGACCAGCGCCTCGCCGATCAGCACCCGGGTCATGCCCCTGTTTTTCTGGGCAAAGCGCAGTAGCAGGGCGACGATGTGTTCGGCCTGCTTGATGCCGTCGGTCTCCTCGGCCTGCACCTGGTTGATGACCGAGAACAGGCTGGATTCGATGAACTCGATCAGGCCCTCGAACATCTGCGCCTTGCTGGCGAAGTGGCGGTAGAGCGCTGCTTCCGAGCAGTCCAGCTTGGCGGCCAGCGCGGCCGTCGTGATCTTTTCACCCTTCGGGTTTTCCAGCATTTCTGCCAGCGTCTGCAGGATCTGCAGTTTGCGTTCGCCGGGTTTTGCCATGTCTCACTCCCTGGTTATTTGTGGCAGCGATTATAGCCGGCCGAGGTAATCGGGCAAGTGGGTGATGGTCTTCAATTTCACGTCTGCATGCACCGAGCGGCGTAAGCCGGCGCTCACCCACACGGTTTTCATGCCGAGTTTCTTGGCGGTCACGAGGTTGATCAGGCTGTCCTCGACCATGATGCAATTGCGGGCCTCAAGCTGTTCACGCTGCAGGATGCGCAGGAAGCCGCTGACGGCTGGCTTCGGCTTGAAGCGCAGTTGCTCGACCGAGTAGATGGCGTCGAACTGCCGGCCGATGCCGGTCAGGCGCAGGATGGCGTCGGTGTAGTGGCGCGGGGCGTTGGAGAAGATGATCTTGCGCCCGGGCAACCGCTGCAGCATCGCCTTCAACCCGCGTTCGAAAACGACCATCCGGTGCAGATTGTCGAACTGGTGCGTTTCCCACAGGAAATGGCGCGGGTCGACGCCGTGGTGGCGGATCAGGCCGGTCAGCGTGGCGCCGTAGCGGTCCCAGTAGGCCTGCCGGATGCGCGTGGCCTCGTGCGCGTCGACGCCCAGGTGGCGCTCGATGTATTCGCGCATGGCGCGGTTGATGTGCGGAAAGATGTGTGGGCTGGCGTTGTGCAGCGTGTTGTCGAGGTCGAACAGCCAGGTGCGCTCAGCGGGCATCGTGAAAATTACGCCAGTGGGTGTGCATAAGGAAAACGCCCTTGGTCAGGGCGTTTTCGGTTTGTCATTGCAGATTGCGCCAGAGTTGGTGGCTCAGTGGCTCTTGATCATGGTGCCGACGCCATGGTCGGTCAGGATCTCCAGCAGCAGCGCGTGCTCGACGCGGCCGTCGATGATGTGCACGCTCTTGACGCCGTTCTTGGCGGCGTCGAGCGCCGAGCCGATCTTCGGCAGCATGCCGCCGGACAGGGTGCCGTCCTCAACCATGTCGTCGATCTGCTTCGGCGTGATGCCGGTGATCAGGTTGCCGGCCTGATCCAGAACCCCCGGGGTATTGGTCAGCAGCACCAGTTTCTCTGCTTTCAGCACCTCGGCGATCTTGCCGGCGACCACGTCGGCGTTGATGTTGTAGGTCTCGCCATCCTTGCCGACGCCGATCGGGGCGATGACCGGGATGAAGCCGCCGGATTCGAGATGGCCGATCAGCGCCGGGTCGATCTGCGTGATGTCACCGACGGCACCAACGTCGATCAGGTCGGCCGGGTTGTCCTTGTTCTCCAGCAGCAGCTTTTTGGCGCGGATGAAGTTGCCGTCCTTGCCGGTCAGGCCGACGGCCTTGCCGCCGGCGTGGTTGATCAGGTTCACCACGTCCTTGTTCACCTGGCCGCCAAGCACCATCTCAACGACTTCCATGGTCTCGGCGTCGGTGACGCGCATGCCCTGGATGAATTCGCCCTTCTTGCCGACGCGGGTCAGCATGTTCTCGATCTGCGGGCCGCCGCCGTGCACCACCACCACGTTCATGCCGACCAGCTTCAAGAGCACCACGTCGCGGGCGAAACACTGCTTCAGGTGCTCGTCAGTCATCGCATTGCCGCCGTATTTAACGACGATGGTGCGGCCGTGGAAGCGCTTGATATAGGGCAGGGCTTCGGCAAGGATGCCGGCTTCCTGGGCGGGGGTCAGCTGTTGCGTGGTCATCGGTGAATTCCTGAAAAAGACCGGCCGATTTTAACTGTCGGGTGGGCAAATAAAAAGTCGGAAGAAAAAAGCCGGAGACGCGGCCCCGGCTTTCACCTTTCATCGACAGCGCAACGCGTTCAGCGCCAGACTTCCTTGCAGGTCTTTATTTCCGCATCAGTCATTACCGGCCGGATCTGGCAGCGGAGCTCGCGTTCGCGTTTGAGTTCTTCGGCTTCCTTGGCGGCGGCAAGGCGTTTTGCCGCCGCCTCTTCCGCAGCTTTCCGTTTTTCTTCGTCGGCCGCCGCGATAGTGGCGAGGCGCTGCTCCTCTTCGCGTTCCTTCAGAATCTTGTCCTGCCGCTCCTTGTCTTTGGCAGCGGCCGCCTCCATTTGCCGTTTTTGTTCTTCTGGCGAAGTGCCCGCTTTGGGGGCCGCGAAGGCCGCCCCAGCCGCTGCGCCGGCAGCGACGCCAGCTGCTATGGCAGTACCCGAAGATGGTTGCGAACCGGATGACGAGCTGCCGCTGCTACGGGTGGTGTTGATAGTGACGCCACCGCTCCTCGTTTTCTTTTCTTCATCATCAACCTTCTTGGTTGGGCTGGAAGAACTCGACGATTTTGCAGAAGAAGACTTGCTCCCGACTCTGGCGGCTTCTCCCACACCGGGCAGTGCCGCGAGGCTGAGACCGACGACAAGTAAAAATGCGTTCTGGCGGACAGTGTTCATGGGTGCGGCCTCCCGTATCAATAGCCGTTAATGATACCGCCAAGTGCGCATTTGTCATCCTGTCTGTTGCGGGCCGGTGGCGAGGCGAAAAAAAGCCGGAGCATTGCGGCTCCGGCGAGAAGGTATTGCGAGGAGAGTGAAGCGCGCGGGTCAGTCGATGGACAGGCGTTTGCTCGCCGAGGCCGCCCGCTTGGGCAGCGTCAGTTCAAGTACGCCTTCGCTGAACCTGGCGGCAGCCTTGCCGTCGTCGATATCCTGGGCCAGCTGGAAGGAGCGGGAAACCTTGCCGTAATAGCGTTCGGCACGAAGTACGCGCTCGCCGTCCTTCACTTCCTTTTCCTGCTTGACCTCGGCGCTGATGGCCACCAGATTGCCGTCGATGGTGACGTGAATATCCTCCTTCTTCACGCCGGGAAGCTCGGCGTGCACCAGGAAGGCATCGGGACTTTCCTTGACGTCCATGCGGATCGACGGTGTCTCGGCGGTGTTGCCGCCCTCGTTGCCAATATTCACCGGGCGGACGAAAAAGCCACGGAACAGGTCATCAAACGGGTCGCGGCGAAGAATGTTGCTCATACGTTCCTCCTGAAAAGTGGTGGTAGGTGTCGGGTTAAAGGGAAGCTTGCCTTGACACTGAAATGGGGTAGGCTTTCAGCATTTCAAGTCCACCGGAACCCGGCATGGCCGAAAACGTCTTTTACGACGAACTGGAAAAGCTGCGACCTACCCTGATGCGTTTTGCCGTCCTGCAACTGCGCGACGAGCAGTCAGCGGAAGATGCGGTACAGGACACCCTGCTTGCCGCCTTCGAGGGGGCCGAACAATTTTCCGGCCGCGCCCAGTTGCGCACCTGGGTCGTCTCCATTCTCAAGAACAAGATCGTCGATCGCATCCGCAAGCGCTCACGCGAGGCGCCTCTGCCTGAGGTCAGCGAAAGCGATGACGATGACTTTGATGCCCTGTTTCAGGCTGATGGCCACTGGCAGGAAAAGCCCTCCAGTTGGGGAAACCCCGAAGCAACGCTGCAGCAGAGCCGTTTCTACGATGTGATGGAGCTGTGCATGAAGGCGCTGCCGGAAAATCTGGCCCGGGTTTTTACCATGCGTGAAATTCTTGAGATGGAAACCGAAGAAATCTGTAAGGAGTTGGCGATCAGTACGTCTAATTGCTGGGTGGTGCTGTACAGGGCGCGAATGCGCCTTCGGGAGTGCCTGCAACTGCGATGGTTCAATGAGGGAGTAGGAACGGAATGAAGACCTGCAAAGAAGTTCACCGCCTGGTGATCGAAGGGCAGGATCGGACGCTTCCCTTCACCGAACGGATCGCAGTGCGGGTACACCTGATGATGTGCGGCGCCTGTCGCAGGTTCGAAGCGCAGATGGAATTCATGCGCCAGGCCTTGCGACGCTTTCCCGGCGATTGAACGTTGAAGAGTGGAAGCACGTCACACCGGCGAAAGCCGGTGTCCAGTTCGTTGAACATTATGGATTCCGGTGTCCGCCGGAACGACGACACTAGCGACTGACAGCCGCTGCGAAAGGCCCATGGAAACCCCTTAACCATCATCAAGGAGTAACACCATGAGCCAGCAAAACCATACCACCGCAACCCGCCAGATTTCTGCCGCCGCCCTTGCCCTCGCGCTCGGTGCCGCACTGACCATCACCGCTGCTCCCGTCACGGCAGCCGATGGCGCCAAGGAAAAGTGCTACGGCGTCGCCATGAAGGGCAAGAACGACTGTAAGGCGGGCGCCGGCACTTCCTGCGCCGGTACGTCGACCAAGGACTATCAGGGCAATGCCTGGAACTACGTACCGGCCGGCTCCTGCGAGAAGATGGCTTCGCCCACGTCGTCCACCGGCATGGGCCAGCTGAAGGAATTCAAGGAGAAGAAGGCCTGAGGCGCGGCGGATAGCAGGCGTTCCGACGATGCCTGACATCTCTGTCACCGCTCGTCCGTCGCGGCGCGGCCTGGCCGCGCCGGCTTCTGCCCTGCCCGCCACGGCGGGTATCGGGCTGAAGCCGGAACATTTCCTCGACATTCTTGAACTGCGCCCCGATCGGGAAACCCTCGGGTTTTTCGAGATCCACGCCGAGAACTACATGGTTCCCGGCGGGCCGTTCCATCATTACCTCACCCGCATTTGCGCCGACTACGCGCTGTCGGTGCACGGCGTCGGCCTCTCCATCGGCGGTGCCGGCCCGCTCGACGAAGCCCATCTTGACCGGTTGGCGATGCTGCTCGACCGCTACCAGCCGGAGTCCTTCTCCGAGCATCTCGCCTGGTCCACGCACAGTGAGCACTACCTCAACGACCTGCTGCCTGCACCGTACAACGCGGCCACCCTGGCACGGGTCTGCGAGCACATCGACCAGGTGCAGTCGCGGCTGGGGCGGCGCATGCTGCTGGAAAATCCCTCCACCTATGTCGAGTTCGCCAACTCCGACATGAACGAGACGGCATTCATCAGCGAAGTGCTTCGCCGCACCGGCTGCGGCCTGCTGCTCGACGTGAACAACGTCTACGTCTCCTGCACCAATCATGGCCGCGACGCCAGTGCCTACCTGCGTGAACTGCCGGCTGCCGCTGTCGGCGAAATCCACCTCGCCGGCTACGCCACCGAGTGCGACAGCCTCGGTGCGCCGCTCCTGATCGACAGCCACGGCGCCCCGGTGGCTGCTGCGGTGTGGGCCCTGTATGAAGAGGCGCTGCAACTGACCGGGCCGGTGGCGACCCTGCTCGAACGCGACAACGATATCCCAGCGTTTGCCGTGCTCTACGCCGAAGCAACTGAGGCGGCGCAGCGTCTTCAGGCCTGTACCCGGCCAATGCTCGAAGCGGAGGCGGCATGAACCACAGTCACTTCGCCGCCGCCCTGCTTGACCCGGCACAGCCGGCGCCTGCGGGCCTGATTACCTGGAACGGCTCGGACCCGGCGCAGCGTTTCGGCATCTATCGCAACAACGTCATGGTGTCGCTGATCGAGGCGCTGGCCGACACCTTCCCGGTGGTGCAGACCCTGGTCGGCGAGGAATTCTTCCGCGCCATGGCGCGCGAGTTTGTCCGCGTTTCCCCGCCAGTGTCGCCGGTGCTGGCCTATTACGGCGACGAATTTCCGGCCTTCGTCGAGCACTTTCCTCCGGCGGCATCGCTGCCCTATCTGGCCGATGTGGCACGGCTGGAATACGCCCGCGTCCTTGCCTTCCATGCCGCCGACAGCGTCCCGCTGGCCACGGAAACACTGATGGCGCAACTCGCCGAT
>JBAYVG010000002.1:0-69506 GCA_041674785.1 Rhodocyclaceae bacterium | reverse complement strand
TGAATCCTGCTTCGCCGGTGAGTGCGCCCAGCACGTCGCCGGGGCGGATCTTGTCCTTGCGCCCGCCGAGAATCTGCAGCGTCACCATCGGCGGCACCAGCGGTGCGTCGTTGCCGCTTTGCAGCGAGCCGAGGCCGTGCCATTCCGGTTCGCTACCCATGGCCTGCGCAATGGCGCCGATGCGGCGCTTGTCGCCGGGGCTGCACAGCGAGAGCGCCCAGCCGTCCTGATCGGCGCGGCCGGTGCGGCCGATGCGGTGCACGTGGATTTCCGGGTCGGGCGTCATGTCGACGTTGATCACCGCTTCGAGCTGGGCGATATCCAGCCCGCGCGCCGCCACGTCGGTGGCCACCAGCACCGAACAGCTGCGGTTGGCGAACTGGATCAGCACCTGGTCGCGTTCGCGCTGCTCCATGTCGCCGTTCAGCGTCAGCGCCTGGAAACCCTGCCCACGCAGCACCTCGACCAGATCACGGCACTGCTGCTTGGTGTTGCAGAAGGCCAGCGTGCTCACCGGCCGGTAATGTTTGAGCAGCACACCAACGGCCTGCAGCCGCTCCTCGTGTTTGATCTCGTAGAAACGCTGGCGGATCTTGCTGCGGTCGTGCTGTTCGAGCAGCTTCACCTCCTGCGGCTCGCGCAGGAACTGGCGCGCCAGCCGCTCGATGCCTTCCGGATAGGTCGCCGAGAACAGCAGCGTCTGCCGGCTCTTCGGACATTGCTTGGCAACGTAGACGATGTCGTCGTGGAAGCCCATGTCCAGCATGCGGTCGGCTTCGTCCAGCACCAGCGTGTTCAGGCCGTGCAACTGCAGGCTGCCGCGCTCGATATGGTCCATGATCCGCCCCGGCGTGCCGACGACGATGTGTGCGCCGTGCTCCAGGCTGGCCATCTGCGGGCGCATGGTCGTGCCGCCGCACAGCGAAAGCACCTTGATGTTGTCCTCGAAGCGCGCCAGACGGCGGATTTCCTGCGTCACCTGATCAGCCAGCTCGCGCGTCGGGCACAGCACCATGGCCTGCACCGCGAACCAGCGCGGATTCAGATTGGTCAGCAGCGCCAGCGCAAAGGCCGCCGTCTTGCCGCTGCCAGTCTTGGCCTGTGCGATCAGGTCGCGTCCGGCCAGCGTGATCGGCAGGCTGGCCGCCTGAATCGGCGTCATCGTCTGGTAGCCGAGCTGCTTGAGCGCGGCGCGGATGCTCGGCGACAGCGACAGCTCGTCGAAGCTGCGGCCTTCGGCCGGCGCTTCGACAGGAAGGGAAGGGTTATCGCTCATGGCTCAACCGCGCCGACGCGGCGGTGCCGGCTTGCGTTGCCGCTGCCCCGGACGCGGCTTGGCTTCCTCGGGCTTTGGCTTGGGCACCAGCAGATTCTTGCCGGCGCCGGCGCCAGCAGTCCGGTGCTCGTGGATGGCGGCGCTGAATTGCCAGGCAGCCAATTCGACCGCCGCCTGTTCGCCCTCCGGGTTGTAGGCGGCAAGCTTGCCCTTGATGCTGAACACGCGCTCATCCGCATCGGTCATTTTTCTCGGCAGGTCGGCCATCATCTCCTGCGCTACCGGGGTCAAGGCGATACCACCTTCGACGGTGCAGAGCAGGCCGTTCCGGCCCAGCCGGGCAAAGGCTTCGACCAGCTTTTGCTCGGCGGGAATGGCACCCTGGATCAGATCGGCAGCAGCCATGATCTCGGCCAGCTCGGCGGGCCGCCGCTTGGAGGACAGGGCCGTGGCAAGCAAAAGAAGGGCATCGACATCGTGAACGGGGTGCATGGAATAACCTTTGAATAGCAGCAGAAGAAAGCAATGGACGGGAACGACTACACCAGCAAGTTGCCGGCAACGCCCTCGCAAGGATGCAAGTGTACGGGTTTGTGGCGCAAAACCAAGCATTTGGCACGCATTTACGTTGCTCGGAGACCGATTTCACTGCTTAAACCCGAAAACCACAATTCAAACGACGAAGCACACGAAGAAATTCAGGCAAAGACACGAGATATCTGCCATCACCGAGGCGCTGAAGATGAAGGCTGTTTCAACGTATTGTTTCTCTTCGTGAACTTCGTGCGCTCCGTGCTTATCTGACTTTTCCGGGCTAAAACTCCCTTCGCACCCCGGCGATCTCGTAAACTTGCAGCTCATCGACACGCCGAGGAGCCTGCAATGAGCATCCGCCAAATTCTGCGCATGGGCGACCCGCGCCTGCTGGAGAGCGCCCGCCCAGTCAGCACCTTCGACACCCCGGCCTTGCGCGAACTCATCGCCGACCTGTTCGACACCATGGTTGCCGCCGAGGGCGTCGGCCTTGCCGCACCGCAGATCGGTGTCGGGCTACAGGTGGTGATCTTCGGTTTCGACTCGAGTGCGCGCTACCCCGATGCCGAAGCCGTACCGCAGACCATCCTGATCAACCCGCAGATCACCCCGCTCACCGACGAAGAGGAAGCGGGCTGGGAAGGCTGCCTGTCGGTTCCCGGACTGCGTGGTGAAGTCCCGCGCTTTACCCGAATCCGCTATCAGGGCTTTGACCCGCAGGGCAAGCCGATCGACCGCAGCGTCAGCGGTTTTCATGCCCGCGTGGTGCAGCACGAATGCGACCATCTGATCGGCACCCTCTACCCGATGCGCATGCGCGACTTCACTCGTTTCGGCTACACCGATGTACTCTTCCCCGAGGCCGTCTCAGCCCCCCGCCCCGAATGAACCAAGGAGATTTTCTTGTCCGACCTGCTGCCTGCCATTGAAATCGAAACCCGCGACAATCCGCGTCATGCAGTGATCTGGCTGCACGGCCTCGGCGCCGATGGCTCGGATTTCGTGCCCGTCGTACCGGAACTTGGCCTCGAAGATGCACCCGGCATCCGCTTCGTCTTCCCCCACGCGCCCAGCATCCCCGTGACCTGCAATGGCGGCTATGTCATGCCGGCCTGGTACGACATCATTTCACTCGAACCCGGTAGCCGCCGCGTCGACCAGGCCGGCATCCTGCATTCGCGCGCGGCCTTGCGCGCACTCATTGCCCGAGAAAACCAGCGCGGCATTCCGGCCGAACGCATTTTCCTCGCCGGCTTTTCGCAGGGCGGCGCTGTCGCCTACACCACGGCCTTGACCCACCCGGAAAGACTCGCCGGCCTCATCGCCCTGTCGACCTACCTGCCCACCCCGGAGGTGGTCAGCGCTGAAGCCAGTACAGCCAACCGCGACCTGCCTGTCTTCGCCGCGCACGGCACCGAGGACGACATCGTCTCGCCGGCCCTCGGCCTCGCCGCCCGTGACTTCCTGATCAGCAACGGCTACCAGCCGGAGTGGCATGAATACCCCATGCCGCACTCCGTCTGTATCGAGGAGATCGCAGATATCGGCGATTGGCTCCGTCCCCGCCTGGGCGCCTGAGATGAACGACACCACACACGCTCTCGACCGCAGCGCACTGCAAGCCGCTGAATTGCCGCCCTACCCGGGTATCACCCTTACCGACATAACTCTGGTCAACAACGCCGCACTGGCCAGCGCAGCACAGGCCGCGCTACTGGCGGCCGACGCCATCGGCTTCGATACCGAGTCGAAGCCAACCTTCAACAAGGGCGAAGTATCGACCGGCCCCCACCTGGTGCAACTTGCCACCGATACCCATGCCTGGCTTTTTCCAACCTCGCTGCCGGCAGGCGTTACCACGCTCAAGGCGGTGCTCGAATCACCGCAGGTCAGGAAGATCGGCTTTGGCCTGGGCAACGACCGCAGCGCCCTACACACGCGCCTCGGCATCGTCCTTACCGACGTCCTCGACCTCGGCGAAACTCTGCGCGGCCCCGGACATCGCGGCACGGTTGGCGCCAAGATGGCGGTGGCGCACTTCTTCGGCCAGCGGCTGCAAAAATCGAAAAAAATCGGCACCAGCAACTGGGCCATGCCTCGCCTCTCGGAACGGCAGATGCTCTATGCGGCAAACGATGCGCATGTGGCGCTGCGCATTTTTCGTGAATGGGCAAAGACAGAGAAAGTGAAAACCGTCGCCGCACCGCCACAAGTGCCCGCTGACTGAACAGACACACGCAGCACGGGCTTCTGCAATGGATGCCGATGGAGTATCTTCAAACCATTGCGACGAAGGCAATTCTGCCGAGGCACCCCATGAGCCACAAACACCGCAACGTCCTGCAAGCCATTTACCATGACCCGGTAAGCGCCAACATTCAGTGGCGTGAAGTCGAGTCGCTACTGCACCACCTCGGCGCCGAGGTTGAACCCAGTCATGGCGCCCGCTTTCGCATCGTGCTCAACCGCCGCGAATTCTTCCTCCACCACCCGCACCACAGCAACGAATTTTCCAAGCAGGAAGTGAAACATCTGCGGGAGTGCCTGGCGAGCGCGGGGGTGACGCTGTCGAGTTACGACGTGGAGAATGCGTAGAAAACTGTGGTGCGATTTTTGTCGCTGGTGATATCGGTAGGCGGCTCAACCGCAGCGGCCTTTAGCGACAGCTTCCGCCATCCGACGCTTCGCTGACGTTGGCCCTGCAGGCAAGGGAGGCCAGAGTGCGTGCAGAGCCGCCCGGTTACGCTTCTGCTTGATCCAGCCGACTCACAAAGGCGCCACCCTGGCCCGCGCCATGTGCAGTTTCCTGTAGCTGTCGATCAGGCGCTGGTGCCTTGCCGACAACGAACAGTTGTACAGGCACGCTGCTTTGTTTTCGTGTGATAGGGCTGCGCTACTCGACGTCTGGATGTCGGCCTGACCGGCCGTTAGCCCGATTAGGATCCAATGACCGATGTGAGTCACTCAGCCGACCGCGTCTTGGAGTCAATGCAAACGGAACGGTAGCTGTACTCATCACGTAACGGCACCGAGCGACTCATTGTGTAACTCCCGCTGGTCATATTATGGGTATCATCACTAATGATATTCGAGCCACGGAACAAGCCGCTCGGCACGCATAAAAACAGGTTTGCCAAACATTTCAAACGTGTCATCTGGGAGAAGATATGCCGGCGCAAAGAATGGAAGCACCGATTACGATCCGGGAGGCCGTGACGGCAATTCGCAGTCGGGACTATTTGCTGCCGGCCATTCAGCGCGAGTTCGTCTGGACCGCAGAGAAGACGGAGTCGCTGTTTGATTCGCTAATGCGAGGCTACCCAGTTGGATCATTCCTTTTCTGGAAAGTAGCCCCAGAGTCGTCACAGCGTTACAAGTTCTACGAGTTCATGCAGGAGTTTCATGCTCAAACCAAGAAGCACCTCGCACCGTTTGAGATCGCTGAGCCGAAGCATCTGACCGTAGTGTTGGATGGTCAGCAACGGCTGACATCGCTTGCCATTGGGCTTCTTGGTTATCGTGCCGACAAGGAGAAAGGGAAGTGGGCGAACAATCCGAATGCCTACCCCAGGCGTCGGCTTTACCTCAACCTAGCTGCACCCTGCCAGTCCGATGAAGAAATCGACCGCGAGTACGACTTCAGATTTATGACCGACGCGGAAGCTCAGGAGAAGGACGACGACCACCATTGGTTTCTGCTGAAAAAGGTGCTTGATTTTGCCAGTGCCCAAGGTATGGACATGGCAAAGCTCCTTGGTTACATCCAGGAGAACAAGTTAAATCCGTTTGGCGGACAGGCACTCCTGAAGCTATGCCAGGTCATCGTCCAAGATCCCGTGCTGCACTACTTCCAGGAGGACGAGCAGGCGCTCGACCGCGTTCTGAATATCTTCATCCGCCTGAACAGCGGCGGGATCGCGCTCTCGTATTCAGATCTCCTGCTCTCGATAGCGACCGCGCAATGGAAGAGCGATGCGCGCGAGGCAATCTACGGCTTGGTGGATGAATTGAACGAATTCGGCGACGGCTTCGAGTTCGACAAGGACTTTGTCCTGAAGAGCGCACTGGTCCTGACTGATCGCCCCAGCATCAAGTTCAACGTCGAAAACTTCGACAAGGAGAACACGCAAGCGATTGAGGAGAACTGGGACAAGTCAGTGAGCGCGCCTTTGCTCAAGGCAGCGGAATTGGCTGCATCGTTCGGTTACCACGGCAAGACCCTGACATCATCTAACGTTCTCATTCCGATCGCGTACTACCTGAGGCAGATTGGGTCGCCGGCGAACTTCACGTCGCACCCGAGTTTCGCCGAGGATAGGAAACTGCTGCGGAAGTGGCTTGTCGTCGGACTTCTCAAATCCGTCTTCAGCGCAAAGACAGATACCGTCCTCGGGGCGGTGCGAACGACCTTGCAGGCAAACATGGGCAGTGGCTTCCCATTTGACGCGCTGGAGAAGGCGCTGGCGGCACACAACGTGTCGCTTAAGTTCACCGAAGACGATCTGGATAGTTTGCTGGACAGCGAATACGGCAAGCGAAATACCTTCTCGGTCCTGGCTGCCGGCTATCCGGCGCTGAATACGCAGTTCAAGTTTCACCTCGATCACATCTTCCCGAAATCCGGATTTGACCGGAGAAAACTCAAACGCGCAGGCTATTCCGACGACGACATAGACTCCTATTCGGAGGCGTTCAACCTCTTACCCAACCTGCAATTGCTGGAAGGGGTGACGAATCAGTCGAAGTTGGACACGCCGTTTGAGGATTGGATCAAACCGCTTCAAGCAGATCCCGCTGCATGGGCGGTATTCAAAAACCAGCACATGATTCCGGAGATGTCTGGATATCCAATGTCAGCATTTCTGACTTTTTTCGCGGCTCGCCGGGCGTTGCTGCTGGCCAAACTGAAAAACGAGCTTCCGTGTGCGTGATGTTGGCTGGAGCGTGAGATAAATGGAAATCAGGCTGATCAAGAAGACTGGCGTTCCGCGAGCGGAAATTGAGGCTCACCAGCAGATTCAGAAAGAGTTCTCAAGCACCGCTTTCAGCAAAGGGTGGCGAGGATATGCATCGTTTGCGATTGCCCGTGGCGGTAGGGGCGCAGGGGATGACGATTTCGATCTTGTCCTGGTTACGCATACCAGTATTGCCGTGATTGAACTGAAAAACTGGCACGGAAGACTTCTTGAATCTGATGGTCAGAAGTGGTTCCTTGATGGCGAAGCCAGGGACACGTCGCCGGTTCTGAAAGCCAACCTCAATGCAAAAAAGTTGGCGAGCCTGATGAAGCAGAAGCTTGGAGTCGAGCGGACACCATTCGTTAGTGCGTACGTGGTCATGCACGGCAAGGTCGGCACAATGAAGTTGCCCGAAAGCGAGGAGCGATCGGTTCTGACCATGGCCGAATTTCTGACCTTTCGCTTCCAAGACTGTTACAAGAACTATTTTTGGGGTAGGCCGAAATTCAATCCGCTCGACTACCTGAAAGATTACGACGATTTTTTCGAGGGGCCTGCGTTCAAGCCGAAGGACTACTTGGTTGATGGTTTTCGTCCTGGAACGACTGCCATTTTCGAGCACCCGAAAAAGCTTTACTCCGAATTCAAAGCGACTGCGAAAGATGACCCGACGACGTTCGCACTCCTTCGGCAGTGGGACTTTTCTGCGCTTGGCCTTGAGTTGATCGGCGAGAAGGACCGTTCGTTTATCGGTCTTCGTGAGCAGCGGGTCTATGAGTATGTGGCGGATCGCAATGAAGAGCTATCGCTGAGCCTGTTGCGGCCAGTAGCCAGGAAGAGCCCGAACGATGTCACCCTTGATTTTTCAGAACTTTGCTTTCTTCCAAGCAAAGTCACTCGCCTTACCGAATTCACTCACAGCGTCCTACCAAAGCTCTCGCCAGCGGAGCGACTGACACTCTTGAAAGCGCTCGTGAGTCGATTTGCCGACTTGCACGATCTGCGCGTGGCTCATCGAGACGTTGGAGATCATTGCCTATGGATCGACCGGCCTGCAAGAGTGGTGATGTCCGGGTTTCCAGCAGCGTATTACCCGGAAATGAAGACCGTTGGTGCCTTCCGGGAGAAGGTGAAGGTCGAGCAGTCGACGCTTCCTGAGGATGTTACTGACGACAATGGCGCGACGCCGTATCGCCGAGATGTCTTCATGCTGGGGGCGCTCGCGTATTTGGTGCTATATGGCGAAAGGCCACCAAAGGTTTCGGGGGTCTATGAGTGGTCTTCTCGTGCAAATGATCCATACGATGGCGCGGTAACAAAATTCCTTCAGCGGGCGCTGAGTCGCGAGGCAAGTTCGCGGTTCCAGAATGCCCGCGAAATGCTGGAAGCGCTTAATGCGGATACCGCAAACACGCAGTCGAGCATTATCGACATATCGACGTTCGAGGCATTCAAAGCCGCCTCCAAGGAGCGCGATTACGACGAGACCGAAACCCTCGTAGATACGGAAGAGCATTTCTGCTTTCGATCGGACGATGGGGAGACGGCCAAGCTGGTCAAGGTCTGGTACGGAACTGAGCCTGATCCACGAAAGCCTGACCTGTCATTGAGACTTCTGTCGTTTCTGGAGCGTGCTCGAACTATCAAGGGTTGTGGAATCTCGGGGCTGCCGGCTGTAATCGATTTTGGTCTCTCGCGGCGCAGCTTGCTACTGGTAGTTGGATGGGTAGACGGAACCACATTACCCGACTGGCTCAGCCGAAAGCCTGCCTACGAGGATCGCGTGAAGATCGCGAAATCGTTGGTTGAGACACTTCAACGCTTGCATGCGCTTGAACTCGCGCACGGTGATATTCATCCGCAAAATATTGTTGTCAAGTCGGATGCTTCACCGGTGCTTATCGACGCGCTCGATTTTCACTTGAATGCCGATGATATTTATACGACTGCCTATCTCCCAGACAACTACAAGTCGCTGAATCCCTTCGAGCGAGATCGCTTCAGTTTGGCTGCGGTTTTGACGGAAATTTTGGGAACTACTCGCGAGAACGCGCGGATCGGTGAATTTCCGATCCAGCGCGTCTACGACGAGATCGCCAACTTGCTCGCCGCTGAGACCCTGTCAACGCTCGATCCACTCGCGAGTGCTCTTGGCAATATCGGGAAGGCCGATGATGAAGCGATACCGGAATTCATCGTAACGATTTCCGGATTGGCTTACGAGGGGGTTCCGGCTGGAGAACTGCGCAGCGATAACGGCGTATTCCATGTCTCAGCCCAGCGCGACAAGCGAACAGCCGGTTCCATGCGCGTCTGGATTATGGGCATCGGGCGACAAATCTCGTTTGGCTGGAATGTTGAGGCGGAAACCTCTGATTTCGTAAAGGTGGCAAGTGTTCCGCAAAGCCAGTTGGTCAAATCGCAAACAATGCGTGACGCTGGTATTCGCATGCGTATCAATATCGCTGACGGTCCATCGAGCGATCTTCACGACCTCGCCATGTTTGTTCTCCAGGACCCACAGATACAACGGAGATTGCCTGCTGAACTCACAAGCGAGATTTCGGCGGCGACTGTGGCCGACCTGGAAACCCGTCCGGCAGAGCTGATTGATGAAGAAGGCCGTGCGGGACCAGCAGAGCCGGAGGTGGCCGTTACGGAACTGTGGCAGGCCCTTCTCGATGCTGAAGAAGATGCGCTCGTCACAGTAACGATCGCGGGAGAAAAGCGCACGAGCCCGTATCGCGAGAACCAGCTCTTGATTCCATATCACGCTGATGGAGGCGTGATCGACTACGAAAACTCGGACACCGTGATCGTTGAAAGCCAGACCCAGGAGGGAGTTTGGAAGCAATGTGGTCAATTGAATCTTCGGGAGACCACGTTCGGCCAGTTGGCCGAGCTGGCTCTCGATAAACCGTACCTTCGCGCCAACTTCCGCATTGGCAGCAAGCTTCGCTTGATCAGCACACAAGAAAAGGGCTCGTTTACGCGGCGTCGATTTGCTGTTGATCGAATCCTCCAAGATAAAGCTGTGATACCGAGTCTCATCAACTACTTCGAGCGCGATGCATGCGACCGGTTGTCGCCGACGCAGTACAGAGCGCCATCTGACGAGGAGTTGGAGATCTATTCAGATGGCGACAAGAAGCTGAACCCGAGCCAGAAAGAGGCATTCAGGCGCGTGCTCGGAAACGGCCCGATTAGCTTGCTTCAAGGCCCGCCTGGGACTGGAAAGACGTGGTTTATCGCAGCGCTGCTGCATTACCTGATGACCAAGGAACGTGCACGTCGAATTCTTCTGGTTAGTCAGGCGCATGAGGCGGTGAACAATGCGCTAGAGAAAGGACTTGAGCTTTGCCGCGATAAAGGCATTGAGTTCAACGCGGTTCGGCTCGGCAGCGAGTCAGCTGTGTCGGATTCGATTCGTCATTTGCACGCCTCGTCGATTGAACAGAGCTATCGCGAGCGATTCAAGGCTGAACAGAAGGAGCGAATCGTTGAGCTTGCTTCGGCTCTTGGGCTCCCCAAAGGATTCGCAACCGATTTCATTGATCTGCATTTGCGGCTCGGCATGCTTAGCGAGCGCATTGCGAAGTTGCAGGCGCGAACTGGAGTCGAGGATGAGGCCGCACTCCGCTCCTTGGACGCCCGTGTTCGGGCGCTTACAGAAACTTTTCTGGATGTCGCGCGGGATGTCTATGGCTTCGACGAGGTGGTGCCACCTGCGCAAGCCGTAGCAACGATTCAGATGCTGCTTGTCGATAAATATGAAGTTCGCTCGCTTGAAGCTATCGAGCGCCTGACGAGACTCATTCGCTTGTCCGCCGAATGGTTACGCGCCCTCGGTTCTCCGGATGCGAACTTCGCTGAATTCTTGGCCAAGTCGAGAACCGTTGTTGCCGGGACGCTAGTCGGGATTGGCTATCGGGGCGCGGGTGTTGTTCACAACATTTTTGATTGGGTGATTATTGACGAGGCTGGCCGCGCTGCTCCAAGTGAGCTGGCGGTGGCTATGCAGGCAGGACATCGCGTGCTTCTCGTCGGCGACCATCTCCAGCTTCCGCCGACTTTTTCGGAGGAGGTCAAAGAGTCCATACAAGAGCGATACGCGGTTGATAGCGAATCGGCACTATTCGGCAGTGACTTCGAGCGCATTTTTGATTCTAGCTATGGACATAAGGTCGGTACGAGTCTGCTTACTCAGTATCGAATGGCGCCGAACATTGGGGAGCTGGTGTCCGAGTGCTTTTACGATGGAAAGCTTGAGCCGGGTCGAGGAGGGCCGCCGGAATACTACGACCTGCTCCCGGAGCACCTGTCGAAGGAAGTTACATGGATCGACACCTCTACTCTTGGGAGACGTGGCGAGGAGCAGTCGTCGGACGACAATAAAAACAAGTGGAACGATACGGAAGCGCGCGTCGTTATGGAGCTTCTGCGCCAGATCATCGAATCCGACGAGTTCATGACGTTCCTCGAAGAGGACCTTCAGCCTCAAGAGCCTCCGATCGGGATCATATGCATGTACAGCAAACAACGGGCGCTCATTGATCGCCTAAAGTCTGAAGCGACGTGGCTAGGTGAGGCGAGAAAGCTGGTGAAGGTCGATACCGTGGATAGCTACCAGGGGAAAGAGAATCGAATAATCATACTTTCGACTGTGAGGAACAATCCGAAGGGAAATCCGGGATTTCTCTGGAGCCCAAATCGCATAAACGTGGCAATGTCGCGTGCGATGGAGCGCTTGTACATTGTCGGCGCCACCAAAATGTGGAAGGCAAAGAATGCATCTCTACCATTGGGGAGGGTCCTGACAAAAGTCGACTCTATGGTAAATGCCGATCGGGCAAGCTTGCTTCCAGCAGATCAGTTCCTGGGGAACTAAATGGACATCCCATCAGAATTTAACCGAGTGACGTTTGGTTTGCCTGTCGAGACTTTTCGGGTTCAGGCTCATATCGCCCTTGAAGAGCGCTTGCCAGTGGTCACCGAGTTTGTGTTGAGACTCCTGCGTATTTGCGACCGGGTGTCGCTATCAGCTTTTCGCGACTATTTCGGATTTTCGGACAGCGAAGCGCTTGCTGTAGTCGAGTCTCTGTCGAGGCAGGGTTTATTGGATGTCCATGACGAAGAACTTCAGCTTAGTCGATTCTCGATTGAGAGGTTCGACGAAGCCGGTGGAGAGTTTCCGAGGTTCAGCAAGGTCGAACTGAAGAGCGATACGGTTACCTTCGACCTTATCTCGTTTACGCCGTTGCGGCCTGTTCGCGGGGACGTTCCGTCCGACAATGTTGTGAAACTCAACGCCGCCGAGGATGTGCTGGGCCAGAGCGTTGAGCGCGCAAGGGACGCGTACAGGCAGCGTTACCCTGAGATTGCCTCGCTCAGGGAAGATCTTCGTGAAAAGTCGTTCGGCGTTTACTCCGTAGAGGACATCGAGAGCAAGCGAAGAAACTATGTCCCTGTACCCATTGCCTTTGCAATCAATCCGGAAGGGCAGATTGAGCGAAGAATCGATGAGGGCTTTGAGCGTATTGCGCCGCCTGAGCTATTGCACTCCATCAATGAGCAGGTGACATCGTTCATACCGAAGACCTTGACAGTAGGGGTTCCTGGGCTGGAAGAGTTTATCGAGACATTCGATCTCAAACTGATGCAGCAGTATCTGACAGGCAAGAAATTCGACCTGATCCGGTATCTGACCGATGTACATGTTCTGCGTTCGGCCAAGTATTCGAAAGGCGTGGACCCAGTATTCGGCAACCTCTACCTGCAAGAAAATCGCGAGCGGATTGTTTCGAGAATTCGGGATCGCCGTGAGGGTAAGCGGCGGCACGGCAAGCTACTAACGTCTTTGGCATGGCTGACACCGGAATACGCGCTTTGGGGAAGAGGTGAGTCATTCTCGGAGGCGGTGACGGCGTTCACAAATGAACTATCAAGCGATAAGTCCGGCGATTCGTTGTGTATTTTTGCGTACGCAGAAAAAGGACAGGATTCTGAAGTCATCAATCGACTTCGCGTTTCTCAACTTAAGGACTTGCATTTTTCACGACCTATTGCGCCCGACGGCATGCTAATGGGAGGGCGTCTCGAATTGCTTCTCTACCCGACAGGATTTATGGCGGCGGTAGTTCACGTTTCCATGTCTGGTAACAGTGGTCTTTGGGTTCCGGTTGGATTCATGTCGACGCTGCCGAAGCATTTGGATATTGCGCACAAGCTGATCCGGAAGGCCATGACCGGAAAGCGATACGGACAAAGAGCGCGGCTATCGCAAAAGGACGCGCAGGTGCCGCAAACACTATTCGAGGAAGGGTGTCCGTTCCTTAACTACAGCGGTCTGAATCATCCCTCTGTGGAAGATGATGGTTCCGATTAGCACCAACTTACGTTTCCGTTCCTTAAAATGAAGTTACTGCGGCAACCCATGGATCGATGTAACGACGAAGCCAGCGCCAATTATTGTTCTTTTCCTCTCGACCTGCCCGCCGACGGACCATCGTTGCTTGTTCCGGCATGACGAATTTTCGCTTGACGCGACTCAGCGGCTGCTATGCATTCCACAGCAGCCGCCCAAGGAACCTGTCGCCACTGTCCGTTCAGACCGACAAACAGCCATAAGTAACCTGCATGAGGCCGTTGCATTGGCCTCTACCCACAGCATTTTCTGCCATCGAAAACGCTTCCCTTCGTCATGCCAACAATCGCTGGTCGAAAGCGAAACCGGCCCCCCGCTCACCCCCCGCTCACCCCCCGTTCTGCCTCAATTCAGCAACATCACTCGCCGGTGGCCTGCCGAACAGCCGCCGGTATTCACGGCTGAACTGCGAGGCGCTTTCGTAGCCGACGCGGTGGGCTGCCGTTGCGGCATCGTGATCCTCGATCAGCATCAGGCGACGCGCTTCCTGCAGGCGCAGTTGCTTCTGGTATTGCACCGGCGTCATCGTGGTCAGCGTCTTGAAATGGTGGTGTAGCGAGGAGCGGCTCATGTTGGTGATGCCCGCCAGGTGGTCGATGCTGGCCGTCTGGTCGAGGTTGCCGCGCAGCCAGTCGATAGCGCGGGCGATCTGGTGGCTGTGGCTGCCGGTGGCTACCACCTGGCGCAGGCGGGCGCCGAGCGGGCCGGTGAGCAGGCGGTAGAGCAGTTCCTTCTCGATGATCGGCGCCAGCACCGGAATGTCCTGCGGCGTGTCCAGCAAGCGCGCCAGGCGCAATGCGGCGTTCTGGATGTCGCTTGAGAGGTCGCCGACGGCGATGCCGCAGTCGACCGGCAGGGTGTTGCGGCTGTGCGGCAGCGCGGCCGTCAGTTCGGCGAGTTTGAGCGGGTCGATGCTCAGGGCCAGCCCGAGGTAAGGCTCGCTGCCCGAAGCACAGGTGATGCGCGAGGACATCGGCAGGTCCACCGAGGAAATCATGTAGTGCCGCGCATCGTATTCGTAGGCTTCGTCGCCGACCTGGATGCGCTTGGCGCCCTGCGCCATGATCGCGAACACCGAGGCGACGACGGCGCAGCTTGCCGTCGCCGTGGTCGAGCCGCGAAACAGGGTAACGCCGGGAATGGGCGTTTCGCAGGGGCCGTCGGCGACGCAATGGCGGGCGATGATGGCCGCCAGTTCGGCGCGCTGGCGGGCCTGCGTGGCGGCTTGTGTAGTGGCGTGTGTAGTGGCGTGTGTAGTGGCGCGTATATCGGCTTCCATGGCGGTGGAATCTTTTTCCGAGGGCTGGGTCAGAGCTTTGTTGTCCATGCCCGAAGGGTAGCGTTTTTGCTTCCGAGCGGCGAGGGTCGGCGGTCGACTTCTGGAGGATCGGGCAATAAGTTCGTAGTTTTGGGTTATCGACCGCAGCATCGTCTCGCGCACACTGCAGGCATCTCGCGGCGCATCCCCGGCGCCGCCATTCCGAATCTGAACCAGCCCGAGCAGGAGACAAAGATGATCCGATTGAACGTGAACGGTAAAGCGGTGGCACTCGATGTCGCGCCGGATACCCCGCTATTGTGGGCCTTGCGCGATACACTGCAGCTCACCGGAACCAAGTACGGCTGCGGCCAGGCACTGTGCGGCGCCTGCACCGTGCATCTGGACGGCACGCCGACCCGCGCCTGCGTGCTGCCGGTATCGGCAGCGGCCGGGCGCAGGATCACAACGATCGAGGCAGTTGATACCGGAAAAATAGGCAAGGCGGTGCAGGAGGCCTGGCGCAAGCTCGATGTCGTGCAGTGCGGCTACTGCCAGTCCGGCCAGATCATGAGCGCGGTGGCGCTGCTCGCCGGCAACCGCAAGCCGACCGACGCCGACATCGACGATGCCATGTCCGGCAACCTGTGCCGCTGTGCGACCTACGTGCGCATCCGGGCGGCGATCCACGACGCCGCCAAGGCCTTGGCGTGAGGGGGGCGGCGATGAGTACGCATACCGAAAATTCCGAATTCCTGAACCTGAGCCGCCGCCGCTTCCTGCAGGGTGGCGCCGGGCTGACGCTGGGCTTCTGCCTGCCTTCCCTTGCCGCCACGGCCGCCGAAAAGCTGCCTGCCGCTGGCCCCGGCAAGGCCGGCGAAGGGCTGGCCGCCGCAGTCAATTTCGAGCCGAACGCCTTCCTGCGCATCGGCACCGACAACAGCGTGACGGTCATCTCCAAGCACCTCGAAATGGGGCAGGGAACCTACACCGGGCTGGCCACCATCCTCGCCGAGGAACTGGATGCCGACTGGCAGCAGGTCCGCGTCGAGGGCGCGCCGGCTGACGCAAAACGCTACAACAACCTGTTCTGGGGGCCGGCGCAGGGCACTGGCGGCAGCACGGCGATGGCCAATTCCTGGGAGCAGATGCGCAAGGCCGGCGCCGCCGGGCGCGCCATGCTGGTCTCGGCAGCGGCGCGGCGCTGGCAGGTCGGCGAAGCTGACATTGTCGTTCGCGACGGCGTCGTCAGCCACCCGGCGAGCGGGCGCAAGGCGAGCTTCGGCCAGCTGGCGGAAGAGGCGGCCAAGTCGCCGCTGCCGGTCGACGTGAAACTGAAGGATGCCAAGGATTTCCGGCTGATCGGCAAAACCGCGAAACGCAAGGATTCGGCAGCCAAGACCAATGGCACGGCGAAATTTACCCAGGACGTGTTCCTGCCCGGCATGCTGGTCGCCGTGGTGGCGCACCCGCCGTTGTTCGGGGCCAAGGTGAAATCCTTCGACGCCAGCCGGGCGAAGGCGGTCAAGGGCGTGGTCGAGGTGGTGCAGATTCCGCAGGGCGTCGCCGTGCTGGCCAGGGACACCTGGAGCGCGAAGAAGGGCCGCGATGCACTGAAGGTGGAGTGGGATGAGAGCGCCGCCTTCAAGCTTGGCAGCGATGAGATTCTTGTCCGCTACCAGGAACTGGCGAAGACGCCGGGGCTGGTGGCCAAGCAGATCGGCAATACGGCCGACGCGTTCACCGGTGCGGCGAAAGTGGTGCGCGCCGCCTACGATTTCCCGTATCTGGCGCACGCGGCGATGGAGCCGATGAATTGCGTGATCCAGCTTTCCGCCGACGGCTGCGAGGTGTGGAACGGCGAGCAGCTGCACACCGGCGACCAGCACGGCCTCGCGCACTTCCTCGGCCTCAAGCCGGAGCAGGTGAAAATCAACATGCTCTACGCCGGCGGCAGCTTCGGCCGCCGCGCCTGCAAGGACTCGGACTACGTGCTGGAAGCGGCGCAGATCGCCAAGGCCATCGGGGGACGGGCGCCGGTGAAACTGGTCTGGCTGCGCGAGGACGACATGCGCGCCGGCTACTACCGACCGCTCTTTCACCACGCGCTGGAGGCGGCCATCGACCAGGACGGCAAGCTCGCCGGCTGGCGCCACCGGCTGGTCGGGCAGTCGATCCTGATCGGCTCGCCCTTCGAGTCGATGATGGTCAAGGACGGCATCGATGCGGTGTCGGTCGAGGGTGCGTCCAACCTGCCGTATGCCATCCCCAACCTGACCGTGGACCTGCACACGCCGCGCGACATTCCGGTGCCGGTGCTGTGGTGGCGCTCGGTCGGCTCCTCGCACACCGCCTTCTCGACCGAAGCCTTCCTCGACGAGGTGGCGGCGGCCATGGGCAAGGACCCGCTGGCGGTGCGCCTCGAACTGCTCGCCGCGCACCCGCGCCATGCGGCGGTGCTCAAGCTGGCCGCCGACAAGGCCGGCTGGGACGCGCCCCTGAAGGCGGCGCCCGGCGAGCGCCGCGGCCGTGGCATCGCAGTGCATGAGTCGTTCAATTCCTACGTCGCGCACGTCGCCGAAGTGACGGTCAAGGCCGACGGCTCGTACAAGGTCGACCGCATCGTCAGCGCGGTGGATTGCGGCACGGCGATCAACCCGGACAACATCCGCTCGCAGGTCGAGGGCGGCATCGGCTTCGCGCTCAGTTCGCTGAACGAAGAAATCACGCTGAAGGCCGGCCGCGTCGAACAGGGCAACTTCGACGGCTTTCCGCTGCTGCGCATCAACGAGATGCCCAGGGTCGAGGTGCACATCGTGCCGTCCGGCGCTGCGCCGACCGGCATCGGCGAACCGGGCGTGCCGCCGGTGCTGCCAGCGGTGGCCAATGCCCTCGCCGCGGCAACCGGCAAGCGCCTGCGCCGGCTGCCGTTCGACGCGCGCGAACTGGCTGCCTGACATGGATAGCCTCGACCAACAAGTGCTTGATGCCGCCCGCCGCTGGGCGGCGGCGGGCCACCGCTTCGCGCTGGTCACCGTCGCCCGCACCTGGGGATCGGCACCGCGCCCGCCCGGGGCGTGGATGATCCTGCGCGACGACGGGCAGGTGGTGGGATCGGTCTCCGGCGGTTGCATCGAGGACGACCTGATCCGGCGCGCGCTCAACGGCGAGTTCAACGCCGGCGGCGCGTGCGTGCTGCGCTACGGCGTCACCGCCGATGAGGCGCATCGCTTCGGCCTGCCCTGCGGCGGCACGCTGGAGCTGGTGCTCGAAGCGGCACCCGATGCCGGCCTGCTCGACCAGCTGGCGGCGCGCGTTGCCCGTGGGCAGCTGGCGCGGCGGCGGCTGTCGCTGGCCACCGGCGAGGTCATTGTCGAGGACGGCACGGCCGGTGATGCACAGCAGTGGGATGGCGAAACGCTGCTGACAGTGCATGGCCCGGCCTGGCGGTTGTTGATCATCGGCGCCGGGCAGATTTCGCGCTACCTGGCACCGATGGCGCAGGCGCTCGGCTACCGCGTGTTCATCTGCGATCCGCGCAGCGAATACGCCGACGGCTGGGACGTGCCGGGCACCGAGCGCGTGCCGGCGATGCCCGACGACGCGGTCACCGAACTCGCGCTCGATCCGCGCAGCGCCGTCGTCGCGCTGACGCACGATCCCAAGCTCGACGACCTGGCGCTGCTTGAAGCGTTGAAATCGCCGGCCTTCTACGTCGGCGCACTCGGCTCGCGGGCAAACAACGGCAAGCGGCGCGAACGGCTGCGGCAGTATTTCGACCTGACGCCGGAAGAGATAGCGCGGCTGCATGGGCCAGTCGGCCTGCCGATCGGCAGCCGGACGCCGCCGGAGATCGCGGTGTCGATTCTGGCCGAGATGACGGCGGTGAAGAACGGGGCGCTGGCACGCGAGGCGGCCGAGTCGACGGCAAGTCTCTACACGCAGGGCTGCCCGACCCCGTGAGCGTCGTCGGCATCCTTCTCGCCGCCGGCAGCAGCACCCGCTTCGGCGGCGACAAGCGCTGGCACCGCCTCGCCGACGGCACGCCGATGGCGCTGGCGGCGGCGCGGCGGCTGCTGGCCGCATGCCCGGAAAGCGTCGCCGTCGTGCGCGCCGACGACACCGAACTGGCCGGACTGCTGACGGCCGCAGGCTTGCGCTGCGCGGTCGCCGAACGGGCCGATGCGGGCATGGGCCACAGCCTCGCCGCCGGCGTCGCGGCGACGATCGACGAAGCCGGCGGCTGGCTGGTGACGCTGGCCGACATGCCGTTCATCGCGCCGGCCAGCTACGCGGCGGTGCTCGCATCGCTCGCCGACGGTGCGCGCATCGCACGGCCGGTGTTCGCCGGGCGGCCGGGGCATCCGGTCGGCTTCGCCACCGCCTGCCGCGACCAGCTACTGGCCTTGAGCGGCGACGCTGGCGGCCGACCGATCATCGCCCGCGACCCGACCGCACTGCGGCTGTGCGCGGTCGACGATCCGGGCGTGCTGCAGGACATCGATCGGCCGGACTGACGCCGCCGCGTCGACGGAACTGTGCCGGCGGGCGGGCATCGAACCGGGGTGGGCGCCACGAATCCCGCGCAACGGGGCGGCGCCTGTCGCCCGACAAGGAGCCGCCATGGATGCCAGCCTGCATACGATGAACCACCTGTTCGCCCAGCTCGGACTGCCGGCGGACGACACCGACATCGACCGCTTCATCGCCGCCCACCGCCCGCTCGGCAACGGCGTCGCGCTCTATCGCGCGCCGTTCTGGACGCCGGCGCAGCGTGCCTTCCTCAAGGAGGAGGTCATCGAGGACGCCGATTGGGCGCCGGTGATCGACGCGCTGAACTCGCGGCTGTCGTAGCGCTGCCGTCGCCCCGGTGGTCGCGGTGGCCCCCTCGTGCGGCGGCCGGCTGGCGCCGCGATTTCGCCGACGGGCGCCTGCTCCCGCCCGAGCGGCAGGTCTAGCGGGCCGAAGCCGCCACCCTGGCCCGCGCCGCGTGCAGTTTCCGGTAGCTGTCGATCAGCCGCTGGTGCCGATCGAGCCCTTCCAGCTGCAGGTTGGTCGGCGTCAGGCCATGGAAGCGCACGCTGCCATCCACCGAGCCGAGCACCGCATCCATGCGCGCATCGCCATACATGCGACGGAAGTTGGCTTCGTAATCGGCCAGTTCCAACTCGTCGTCGAGCACCACTTCCAGCACCACGTTCATGGCCTGGTAGAACAGGCCGCGCTCGGCCGAGTTTTCGTTGTATTGCAGGAAGGCGCCGACCCGGTCGTGGGCTTCCTCGAACTGCTGCAAGGCCAGATGGATCAGCAGCTTCAGCTCCAGCACCGTGAGCTGGCCCCAGGCCGTGTTCTCGTCGAACTCGACGCCGATCAGCGTGATGATGTCGGTGTAGTCGTCGAGTTCGCCCTCTTCCAGCCGTTCGAGCAGTGCTTCCAGGGCCGCATCGTCGAGTTGGTGCAGGTTCAGGATATCTTCACGGAAGGCCAGCGCCTTGTTGGTGTTATCCCAGATGAGGTCTTCCACCGGATAAATCTCGGAATAGCCCGGCACCAGGATGCGGCAAGCTGTGGCGCCGAGCTGGTCGTACACCGCCATGTACGCTTCCTTGCCCATGCCTTCGAGAATGCCGAACAGCGTGGTGGCTTCGTCGGCGTTGGAGTTTTCGCCGTAGCCGGAGAAGTCCCACTCGACGAACTCGTAATCCGCCTTGGCCGAGAAGAAGCGCCAGGACACCACGCCGCTGGAGTCGATGAAGTGCTCGACGAAGTTGTTCGGCTCGGTGACGGCGTTGCTTTCGAACGTGGGCTGCGGCAGATCGTTCAGGCCTTCGAAACTGCGCCCCTGCAGCAGCTCGGTCAGGCTGCGCTCCAGCGCCACTTCGAGACTGGGGTGCGCGCCAAACGACGCGAAGACGCCGCCGGTGCGCGGGTTCATCAGCGTCACGCACATCACCGGAAACTCGCCACCCAGCGACGCATCCTTGACCAACACCGGGAAGCCCTGCTTCTCCAGCGCCTCGATGCCAGCCAGGATGCCGGGGTATTTCGCCAGCACCTCCTGCGGCACATCCGGCAGCGCAATTTCTCCTTCGATGATCTCGCGCTTGACCGCGCGCTCGAAGATTTCGGACAGGCACTGCACCTGCGCTTCGGCCAGCGTGTTGCCGGCGCTCATGCCGTTGCTGAGGTACAGGTTGTCGATCAGGTTGGTCGGGAAATACACCACCTCGCCGTCCGACTGGCGCACATACGGAAGGCAGCAGATGCCGCGCTTCACGTTGCCGGAATTGGTGTCGAGCAGGTGTGAGCCGCGCAGCTCGCCATCGGGGTTGTAGATTGGCAGGCAGTAGTCGTCGAGGATACCGGCCGGCAGCGCATCCTTTTTTCCCGGCTTGAACCAGCGCTCGTCCGGGTAATGCACGAAGTCGGCGTTGGCGATGTCTTCGCCCCAGAACTGGTGGGTGTAGAAATGGTTGCAGCTCAGCCGCTCGATGTACTCGCCCAGGGCGGAAGCCAGCGCGCTTTCCTTGCTCGCGCCCTTGCCGTTGGTGAAGCACATCGACGAATGCGCATCGCGGATATGCAGCGACCACACGTTGGGCACCAGATTGCGCCAGGAGGCGATCTCGATCTTGATGCCGAGGCCCGCCAGAAACGCCGTCATGTTGGCAATGGTCTGCTCCAGCGGCAGATCCTTGCCGGCGATGTAGGTGTGTCGTTCCGCATCCGGCTTCAAGGTCAGCAGCGCCTGCGCATCGGCATCCAGGTTTTCCACTTCCTCGATCACGAAGTCCGGCCCGGCCTGCACTGCCTTTTTCACCGTGCAACGGTCGATGGAGCGCAGGATGCCCAGCCGGTCCTTGGCCGAGATGTCGGCCGGCAACTCGACCTGGATCTTGAAGATCTGCTTGTAGCGGTTCTCCGGGTCGACGATGTTGTTCTGCGACAGGCGGATGTTCTCGGTGGGAATGCCGCGCGTGTCGCAGTAGAGCTTCACGAAGTAGGCCGCGCACAAGGCCGACGATGCCAGGAAGTAATCGAACGGCCCCGGTGCCGAGCCATCGCCCTTGTAGCGGATGGGCTGGTCGGAGATGACCGTGAAGTCGTCGAACTTGGCCTCAAGACGAAGCTTGTCGAGAAAATTGACCTTGATTTCCATGCAGGGATTCCAGAATAGCGTTCAAAACGAATGGGCCGTCATCGTTTGCGGATTTTAGCTCTGTTGCCTGATTTTCCGGTGTCCGGCAGACAAGCTTCTGATAGCTGACCCAGCCGGCGCCAAACCGTAACGGGGGCAATGGTCGCAAGCCCCCACCCGAAAATCTCGCTGCGCACCACGCTGACAACAGAGAACGCCCGGGGCCAGGCATCCCGATGCTTGCAATCGCCCTTCGGTCGACTACGCTTTTTCTACGGGCCATCCATAGGCCCGACCCACCCCACAAAGGAGCCCCACCATGTCACTGCACAAGTTGTTACTCGTCGCCGGGTTGCTGGCGAGCACATCGGCCTTCGCCTTTCATTGCCCGATGGATATGAAAAAAATCGACGACGCACTGGCGAAAAATCCAGCCCTTTCGGCCTCGCAGATGGGTGAAGTAAAGAAACTGCGGACGGAAGGAGAAACCCTGCACAAGGCTGGAAAACACCAGGAGTCCATCGACACGCTGGCGAAGGCGATGAAGATTCTCGGGATTTAAAACGTCGCAGGCCCGGTCAGAAAATCAAGGTACTGGACACCGGCGTTCGCCGGTGTGACGGGCTTGCCCGAAGCGCCGCTGAAAGCGTTGCACAGGCGCTGTTCATGCCCGCAGCGAAAGGCCAAGCTCCACACGCCGGACCAGCCACAGGCTCGGTCGATAACGCGCGTCGCCAGTTCGTGCCTGCAAGGCGCGCAGGATGACCAGCAGCCGCGCCGCGCCCAGCGCATCGCCCCAGGCCAACGGCCCCTGCGGATAGCCAAGCCCGAGTTCCACCGCGCGGTCGAGGTCGGCCGGGCTGCACACACCTTGCTGAGCAATCTCGCAGCCGATATTGACGATGCTGGCCAACACGCGCTGGAGGACAAAGCCGGCACTGTCGGCGATCAGCGCAGCCGGCACGCTATCGGCGGAAAACAAGGCTTGCGCCTGTGCAGCCACGGCGGGATCGGTGGCTGGCGAGCGCATCAACGTGCGGTGCTTGTCGAGCAGCAGGGTATCGATGCCGATGGTGCGACGCCCATCGAGATTTTCCGCCGCGACGCAGGCGCTGACATCGGTGCCAAGCGGGGTGACCACGATCAGCGCCTCCGCGCCGGGTTGCGCACCGATTTCAGGCGTGACCCCTAGCCCGGCGAGCAGTGCGCGCACGGCTGCAGCTGCCTCGGGCACTGCGTTGCTTACCCATACCGGGCCGGCCCACGGCACGGCCGTTGATACCGGCACTTGCGAATTTGGTGCACCGTCGTAGCGATAGAACCCTCGCCCGCTCTTGCGACCAAGCAGCCCGGCCGCAAGGCGCTGCGCGGCGATGGGAGAGGGACGGTAGCGCGGGTCATCGTAATACTGACGATAGATCGACTCCATTACCGGGTGCGACACGTCGAGCCCGGTAAGGTCGAGCAGTTCAAAGGGGCCGAGGCGGAAGCCGGCCGCTTCGCGCAGGATGGTATCGATGGTCGTCACGTCGGCAACGCCTTCGCGCAGGATGGCCAGCGCTTCGGTGACGTAAGCCCGCCCGGCGTGATTGACGATGAAGCCCGGTGTGTCCTGCGCACGCACCGGGGTGTGACCCCACTCGCTGGCGAGTTCGGTCAGCAGGTCGAGCGCAGACGATTCGGTCAGCGCGCCGGCCACCACCTCGACCACCTTCATCAGCGGCACCGGGTTGAAGAAATGGAAGCCTGCTACGCGCGCCGGATTCGCCGTACCGGCGGCAATGGCGGTAACGGAAAGAGAGGAAGTGTTGGTGGCGAGCACGCAATCGGCACTGACGATATCGTCGAGTTCCTTGAACAGGGCGCGCTTGGCATCGAGCTGTTCGACGATGGCCTCGACCACCGCGTTGGCGTAAGCCAGGTCTCTCGTGTCGGCAACAATCTGCAGCCGCGCCGTTGCCGCTGTTGCTGCCTCGGCGGTCATCTTGCCTTTCTCGACCAGCTTTCCCCACTGCTTGCCTAGCGCATCCTTCGCCTCGGCGGCAGCGCCCTCTCGCGTATCGAGCAGCAGCACGCAGCAGCCGGCCTGCGCAGCAATCTGTGCGATGCCACGGCCCATGGCGCCGGTGCCGATGATGCCGAGGGTGGTGTTTGCAGAGCGGGTCATTTCAACACCCACCGCAGCGGTGCAGAGATTCGCAGAGAACCCAAAATCAGAAACGGGGCGCACGATCCGAAACCAAGACATTTCTCAGCGACCCTCTGCACCTCCGCGCCTCTGCGGTGGATTTTCTTCATACGTGATACCGCCGCTGCACAACGCGGAAACGGTTGGCAACAAATGCTGCGTCGGCATACGAAGCGTTGGCCGCCGGATTGCCACCGGTGCCGTGATAGTCGGAGTAGGCCGCCGACTGGTTCACGAAAACACCGCCAGTGGGATTGATCGACAGCGCCACCTGACTGCGCAGGGTGGCATCGGTCATCGCGTCGATCACGTTCTGCCGGGTCGAGTAGAGACCGACGGTGAGGGCACCGCGTTCGCGCACGACGCGCTCGGAACTGCGGATACCGGCAGCGGTATCCGCCACCTTGACGACAAAGGCGATCGGCCCGAAGCGTTCTTCCATCCACGCAGCCTCATTGGCAACATCGACCTTCAGCAGCACGGGCGTACGGACTTCGGCATTCGGGAATTCGGGGTGATCGATCTTCCGCGAAGCGAGCACGACGTCGCCCCACTTGCCGGCAGATTCGATCCTCGCCAAGGTCTCGGCGCTCTGGATGGCCCCAAGCACGGCCGTGGCCACTGCCGGGTCGGCAAGGAACTTGTCGACGGCCGCGCCCAGATCGGCGGCGACCTGGTCGAAGGACACCTTACCCTCCGGCGTGTCGATACCATCAGCCGGAACAAAGATGGCCTGGGTCGTTGTGCACATCTGTCCGGCGTAGAGCGAGAGCGTGAACGCCAGGTTGCGCAGCATGCCCTTGTAGTTGTCGGTGCTGTCGATGACGATGTTGTTCACGCCGGCCAGCTCGGCATAAACCTGCTTGCCGCGACAGTGTTCGTACAGCCAGTTACCGAAGGTATTGCTGCCGGTGAAGTCGATCGAGCTGACTGCCGCGTGGGTGGCCAGTGTCTGCGTTTCGGCTGGCACGTCGGTGGCGAACAACGTCACCAGATTGGCATCGAGGCCATTTTCGGCGAGCACTTCGCGGGCGATGCGCACGCTGATGGCGGCTGGCAGGATGGCATTGGGGTGCGGTTTGACGATCACCGGGTTGCCGGTAGCCAGCGCGGCAAACAGGCCAGGATAGGTGTTCCAGGTCGGGAAGGTGCCGCAGCCGATGACCAGCGCAACACCACGACCGACCACCTCGAAGTGCTTTTTCATGACCAGCGGCGGGTTCTTGCCCTGCGGTTTTTCCCAGATAGCCTCAGCCGGCACTTCGGCCTGCGCCTTGTAGGCGTAGGCCACAGCTTCCAGCCCACGGTCCTGCGCGTGCGGGCCGCCGGCCTGGAAAGCCATCATCCAGCCCTGGCCGGTGGTCATCATCACCGCTGTGGCGATCTCGAAGCTGCGCTTGTTGATGCGCTCGAGGATCTCCAGGCAGATGCCGGCGCGACCTTCGGCGCCGATTTTCTGCCAGCCGGGCATGGCGGCCAGGCCGGCATCGATCAGTGCCTGCGCATCGCATTTCGGGTAGCTGACATTCAGCGGAACGCCATAGGGCGAAGACTCGGTTGCCACGGCGCCCTTGCGTCCCGGCTGGTCGAGCTGGAATTCATTACCGACACAGGAATCGAAAGCTTTCTTGCCGTCTTCCTGCGCCGTTTCGCCATAAACCCTGGGGCTCGGCATTTCCGGGTAGGCCGACCAGTAGCCACGAGTTTTGATGGCGTTGAGCACAGCATCGAGCGTGGCCTGATGCTTGTCGAAAAGCGGATGCGTCATGGTGTTTTCTCCGTGGGGCCGGGGTGTGCAGGCCGTTTTCCGGCAACTGCCAAGCGGCAATTGCGATTTGTTTTTGTCAAACTAATTTGCTGTGACATAATCAAACCACCAATCAGGTTTCAAAGCAAGCGCCCCAAATATGGGGTGAAAACAACCCCATGGAGAGACCATGCCGGAACAGAGCATTCTCTATACGCTGGAAGACAAGGTGGCGCGAATCACGCTGAACCGCCCGGACCGTCTCAACAGCTTCAACCCCGAAATGCACCTGGCGCTGCGTGCCGCCCTGCAACGCGCCGGCGAAGAAGCCCGTGCCGTGTTGCTGACCGGTGCCGGCCGCGGCTTCTGCGCGGGCCAGGATCTTTCCGATCGCAGCGTGGCGGCGGACGAAGCGCCACCGGATATCGGCGCTTCGATCGACCGCTATTACAAGCCGCTGATCCTGCAGATCAGGCAACTGCCCTTGCCGGTGATCTGCGCCGTCAATGGCGTCGCCGCTGGCGCCGGCGTCAGCCTCGCGCTGGCCTGCGACATGATCTTCGCCGCGCAGTCGGCCTCATTCATCCAGGCGTTCAGCAAGATCGGGCTGATTCCCGATTCGGGTGGCACCTGGTTCCTGCCGCGCCTGATCGGCAATGCCCGCGCCACGGGGCTGGCACTCACCGGCGACAAGCTGGGAGCCGAAACGGCGGCGCAATGGGGGTTGATCTGGAAGTGCCTGCCGGACGAACAATTGATGACCGAGGCGTTCGCGCAGGCCCGGCAGCTTGCCGCCGGCCCGACGCGGGCGTATGCCCGGATCAAGGAAGCCAACCAGGCCGCCAGCACCAACACCCTGGGCGCCCAGATCGACCTTGAGCGCGACTTCATGGCCGAGCTCGGCCGCAGCGCCGATTATCGTGAGGGTGTAGCGGCCTTCATGGAGAAACGCCCCGCCCTCTTCACTGGCCAATGATGCAGAAGCGACCCGAAAGCGACGATGACCGAAAAACTCTCTCCCCAACAAATTGCTGAACGCTGTGCCGAGATCATGTGGCCGGACGACAAGGCCGCACTCGGCCTTGGCATTGAACTGGTGCGCGTGGCGCCCGGCGAGGCCGTAGCCCGCATGCTGGTGCGCAACGACATGGTCAACGGCCACGATACCTGCCACGGCGGCTTCATTTTCGCGCTGGCCGATACCGCCTTCGCTTACGCCTGCAACACCTTCAACGTGCGTACGGTAGCTTCCGGCGTCGATATCAACTTCATCGCCCCGGCGCACAGAGGACAAGTGCTCACGGCACACGGTCACGCCCGGCACCAGGGGGGGCGCAGCGGTGTCTACGACATCGAGGTGAAGAACGAGAAAGACGAACTGATCGCCGTTTTTCGCGGCCGTTCAAGCCGCATCAAGGGACATTTCTTCGAGGAGGCATAAGTGAGAGAAGCCTTCATCTGCGACGCCGTTCGCACACCCATTGGCCGCTATGGTGGCAGCCTGTCCGGCATTCGTGCCGACGACCTCGGCGCACTGCCGATCAAGGCACTGATCGAGCGGAACCCTGGCGTTGATTGGACTGCCGTTGACGACCTGATCTACGGCTGCGCCAACCAGGCTGGCGAGGACAACCGCAACGTTGCGCGCATGGCGGCGCTGCTTGCCGGGCTGCCGGTCGAAGTGGCCGGCACGACGATCAACCGCCTGTGCGGCTCCGGCATGGACGCCATCGGCACGGCCGCCCGGGCGATCAAGTGCGGCGAAGCCGAGCTGATCATCGCCGGCGGGGTGGAATCGATGAGCCGTGCCCCCTTCGTCATGCCCAAGGCCGATGCCGCCTTCTCGCGCAGTAATGCGGTGTACGACACAACCATCGGCTGGCGTCTCGTGAACAAGCTGATGAAGGCGCAGTACGGCACGGATTCGATGCCGGAAACCGCCGACAACGTGGCCGCCGAATTCGGCATTTCGCGCGCCGACCAGGATGCCTTCGCGCTGCGCAGCCAGCAACGCTGGGCGGCGGCCAACGCCGCCGGTTTCTTCAAGGGCGAGATCGTGCCGGTGATGCTGGCGCAGAAGAAGGGCGACCCGCTGGTCTTCGATACCGATGAACATCCACGGCCTGACGTGACGATCGAACAACTGGTCAAGCTGAAAGGCGTGAACAGCCCGGAACTGTCGGTCACGGCTGGCAATGCTTCGGGCGTGAACGACGGCGCCTGTGCGCTGATCGTTGCTGCCGGGGAAGCCGTCAAGCGCTTCGGCCTGACTCCGCGTGCGCGTATTGTCGGCATGGGCGTGGCGGGTGTGCCGCCACGCATCATGGGCATCGGTCCGGCGCCGGCGACACAGAAGCTGCTGGCACGCACCGGGCTGACGCTTGAACAGATGGATACCATCGAGCTGAACGAAGCCTTCGCCGCGCAAGGGCTGGCCGTGCTGCGCCAGCTCGGGCTCGCCGACGACGATGCGCGCGTCAATCCGAACGGTGGCGCCATCGCCATCGGCCATCCGCTCGGCATGAGCGGCGCCCGTCTGGTGACGACCGCCATCAATCAGTTGCAACAAACGAAAGGGCGCTATGGCCTGGCCACCATGTGCATCGGTGTCGGTCAGGGTATCGCAATGATCGTAGAGCGCATTTAAGCGCCGGATTTGAGGAGACAAACCATGCTGCAAGCTATCCCCAATGGAGCCAGGCTGGACCCTATCGAAACTGCCAGCCGCGACGAGATCACGGCGCTGCAAACGACACGGCTGAAATGGTCGCTGCAGCACGCCTACGACAACGTGGCGCATTACCGACAGAAATTTGATGGCGCCGGGGTGCACCCGGACGACCTGAAGACGCTCGCCGATCTTTCGAAATTCCCGTTCACGACCAAGCAGGATCTGCGTGCCACTTACCCCTTCGGCATGTTCGCCGTGCCGCGCAACCAGCTGGCGCGAATCCATGCCTCGAGCGGCACCACCGGCAAGCCGACCGTCGTCGGCTACACGCTGAACGACATCGACAACTGGGCTCACCTTGTTGCCCGCTCGATCCGCGCTTCTGGCGGGAAGCCCGGCGATCTGGTGCATGTGGCCTACGGCTACGGTCTGTTTACCGGCGGCCTCGGTGCCCACTATGGCGCCGAGCGCCTCGGCTGCGCCGTGATCCCGATGTCTGGCGGGCAGACTGAAAAGCAGGTGCAGCTGATTCAGGATTTCAAGCCGGACATCATCATGGTAACGCCCTCCTACATGCTAGCGATTGCCGACGAATTCGAGCGGCAGGGGCTGAACCCGGCCGACTGTTCGCTGCGCATCGGCATCCACGGCGCCGAACCATGGACCGAACAAATGCGTACCGAGATCGAGCGGCGCATGGGAATCGATGCCGTCGACATCTACGGCCTCTCGGAAGTGATGGGGCCCGGCGTGGCGAATGAGTGCGTAGAAACCAAGGATGGCCCGACCATCTGGGAAGACCACTTCTACCCGGAGATCATTGATCCTTCGACCGGAGAAGTGTTGCCCGACGGTAGCGAGGGCGAACTGGTGTTCACCTCGCTGACCAAGGAGGGACTGCCGATCATCCGCTACCGCACGCGCGACCTGACCCGGCTGCTACCGCCGACGGCACGCGCCTTCCGCCGCATGGGCAAGATCACCGGCCGCTCCGACGACATGCTGATCATCCGCGGCGTGAACGTCTTCCCTTCGCAGATCGAGGAACTGGTGCTGCAGGAGGAGCGCCTGTCACCGCATTACATGCTGGAAGTGACGCGCGAAGGCCGTATGGACGAACTGGCGGTGATGGTCGAGCTGAAGCCCCAGTTCGCGCATGTCAGCGCCGAGCAACAGGCCGAAGTGAAGAAGCACCTGACCCACCGCATCAAGACGCTGATCGGGGTCACTGCAGCAATTCGCATCGAGGAAGTCGGCGGCATCGAACGATCGGTCGGCAAGGCCAAGCGGGTCATCGACAAGCGGCCAAAATAGTCCGAAGAAGCAGTCCGAAGAAGCGGACCGAAGACAACCCACCCTAGGGCGCTGTCTGGCTGCCTGCGCGCCAGAAATCACGAAGTATCCTTTTGGCAAGGCTTGCGCGCTGTCGCTGATCGTCGTTGCTGATACTTTCCAGCAGTGCGCCCCAACGGGCATTGTCGAGCTTGCGATAGGCCATCGACCATGCAGAAAACTCGCGTGGCAGCCCGGTCTCCTCGATCAGGGTCACGATATCGTGGTGGCGCGGGTCACGCCGAATCACCGCATAGAGCTCGCTCACGGCGGCTTGGGGGCCTTCGAGCAACTGCATGAAATTTCCGTCCTGATAGAGCAGCAAGCCGGAGATGGCGTTGGCGGCATTGGCCGTACGCGCCTTGAGCAATAGCGTCTCGAGTTCCGTGTCGGAGAAGATTTCTCGCGCCGAGCTGACGTAAATGATCGTCAGCAGTTCGCCATCGGTGGTTCTCGCTTCCTTCCCGTTTTCCATACAGCCTCCCTATCGCCGCGGCTTTCGCGTCTCCCGTTGATTCTAATGCGGCTCTGAGCCGCGCGCCGGACATAAATTTCCGGCACCACGAAATGGGGTATGCGTTGTCGCCAGACACGGGACAAAACGCACGGCAGCAGATCGACACTTGTTTGCCAGATTTCGTTAGTCAAAATATCGTTCCGTGATGCGAAATTTTCAGATCGGTGCAAATTCCAGAAAAAAGCATGATACAAATCAAACACAACCGGTCACAGATCAAACACCATCGCGCTCAGTCAATTACCAGAAGATCAAGAACATGAAAATCAATCTGCCCGTCACTGACGTCGAGACCTTGTTACCGGAAGGTGAGTTCATCTACTCGCGCACAGACCTGAAGGGCGTCATCACGGAAGCCAACGAGGCATTCTGCAAGGTCAGCGCGTACACGCGTGAGGAGATGATCGGGCAGTCGCACAACTTGGTACGCCATCCGGAAATGCCACCCGCCGCATTCGAGGATTTGTGGCGCGATCTCAAGAATGGCCGCCCCTGGCGCGGCATCGTCAAGAACCGACGCAAGGATGGTGGTTTCTACTGGGTAGTTGCCAATGCTTCGCCAGTGCGCGAAAACGGCCAGATCGTTGGCTATCAATCGGTACGCGGTCGCCCGACACGTGAGGAAATCGCTGGTGCCAGCGCTGCCTACGAACGTATCCGCAAGGGTGACAAATCGATCTATGTAGAGCACGGCCGCGTCGTCAAATACCGTCCGGCCTTCATCAACACCCTTTTTTCGCTGCGCAGCCAGATGATGCTCGCCGGCCTTGCCGGCGTGCTGGCATCGGCGCTGTTATTGCTGACGGTAAGCGGCAGCGTTTCGCTACCGGCTTCTCTGCTGACGGCGATCGCCATCGCTACCTTGCTCGGCTCGCTCTATTTTTTACTGCTCTACACACCGGGTGTCGTGCGCTCGCTCGCCGACACCAGCACATGGCTGGAAAGGGTGCTGACCACGGGCGACCTGCGTACGCGCTTTGATGTGCCACGACGGGACCTGATCGGCGCCATCGCACGCAAGGCGGACAAATTTGTTTCGTCAGTGCAGGCGACCTTGCAGGGGATGAACGACGTTGCCGGACAGGTGAATTATGCAACCGAGGACGTAACAGCCGGGATTGCCAATGTCCAGAGTTCGGCGCGGGCACAGAGTGAGGCAACCTCTTCGGCAGCGGCCGCGATCGAGCAGGTTACCGTTTCGATCGGCGAAGTGGCAACGCAGGCTCAGGCCACTTGCGCTACGGCAGCAGAGGCCGGGATCGCCGCCGACGAAGGCGCCAGGGTGACGGAGAATGCGAGTAAGGCCATTGAGTCACTGGCCGATACGGTGCGGACGGCTGCCGAGCAGGTGGAATCGCTGGGCAAGCGTTCAGAGGAGATCAGCCGCATCACCGGCGTCATCCGTGAAATCGCCGACCAGACAAATCTGCTGGCGCTCAACGCCGCTATCGAAGCAGCTCGTGCTGGCGAGCAGGGGCGTGGTTTTGCCGTCGTCGCCGACGAAGTACGCAAGCTGGCAGAGCGTACCGGCAAGGCAACGCACGAAATCAGCCAGATGATCCAGAGCATCCATGCGGAAACTCATTCGGCGGTCGCCGGCATGCGCGAAGGCGCGGGTCAAGTGGCCGAAGGGGTCTCACTGGTGAACGAAGCGGCGGGTTCCTTGCGTCGTATCAACCTGGAAATGACACGCACGACCGACATGGTGGGCGACATCTCACATGCGTCGACCGAGCAGCGGACGGCAATGATGGAACTGGCGCGCGACGTCGAGCAGGTGGCCTCAATGACCGAGCAGAACGTTGCCGTGGTATGCCAGACCAATGCGACGGTAGGTTATCTCAACGGCGTCGTCGAGCGAATGCGCAAATCGGTACAGCAGTACGGCATCTGACCCCGTGGACCAGAGCCTCCGCCGGCACGCTTGCCGGCGGCTATTGCTCGCTGATTTCCTGCGAGAAAAACCCCTCGGTGTGAATCAGTTCGTCCTTGGCTTGTAGCAACTTCGCTGCAGCGACACAGGCGTCAACGAATGCCGGGCTGCCGGCAGCAAAGATGCTGTGGCCGGACAGGTCGGGAAACAGCTTGGGCAGGATCTCGGGTACATGGCCATGCTGCATGCCCGGCGCTTGCTCCCGGGTCAGGGTCGGAATGAAGCGGAAGTTGCGATATTTCATCTGCCAGTAGGCCATCAGTCCCTGATCGTAGACATCGTCCTTCGTCCGTGCCGAGAAAATAAGCGCGACTGGCGCCGAGAATCCCCGACGCAGTGCCGCTTCAGCCAGCGACAGGATCGGCGCCAGCCCCGAGCCGGCAGCAATGCACAGTACCGGCGTATTCACTGCCGGATCGCCGATGAAGGTGCCGTAAGGCCCGGATAGCCGAACCAGATCGCCCACTTTCAATTCGTCATGAATCCAGACACTGGTTGCCCCGTCGTCGGCCTTGGCCACCTGCAGCACGATCGCACCGTCCTGGCGCGGCGCATTGGCGATGGAATACGAGCGATCGGGAATACCGACACGACCACCGCCCAGCGTCACGTACTGCCCCGGCCAGAATCGCAACGGCTGGGCCAGCGGCATCAGCGTCAGCTCGACGATGCGCGAGGTGCGCGGCGTCTTGTCGGTGACGACGAAGCTGACGTTCTCGCGCGGCGTAAAAAGTTTAGGCTTGGCATCCTCATTTCCCCACTCGATGACCAGTTCTTCCGAGAGCGGCTTGGCCATGCACATCAGCCCATAGCCCTGCTTGCGCTCATCCTGCGACAGCGCCATGTCAAGCACCATGCCCTGATCGAACTGCCCCTCGCGCACACGTATCTTGCACTCGCCGCAGGCGCCAGCCCGGCAGTTGTTGGGCAAGGCGTAACCAGCCTTTTCCAGCGCATGCAGCACGGTATCGCCGTCGTTGCAGTCGACTTCGCGGCCGGAGGGGTGGAGGCGGATTTTTTTCATGATGGGGCTCGGTCGGGGTTGGGGGGGGTTGTTTTTGGCTTTCTATTGCAACAAACGTTTCCCGGGTGAAAAAGTAGCACCGTCAGGCAAGGCACGCGACCGCGCCGTGTGCTTTTGCACACAAGCGGAAGCGTAACGCAGCATGACGGTGCGCACTTTCGCCCCGGCGCCGATCAGAAGACGGGGATGATATCTTCCATGTGGATGTCTAATACCTCTTCGCCGGTAATCCCGACTTCCGGAATCGCCGGGAACGGGATGCCGTACTTGTCGAGCACGCCCTTCATGTTGAGCATGGCGTTCTTCCAGTTCTCCTTCTTCGCTTCGTACTCCGGCACGAAGAAGCCGGCGGTGCGTGCCACCGCCTCGATCTCGCGCTGCGCCGGGATGAAATCCTCGGCAATGTCCCAGAACTCCATCGGCGGCTCGAACAATACGCCGGACAGGAACAGGTAGCCGGCGCGAATCTGCTTGGTGATGGTCGGTTTGTCGGCGACATCCATCTTCGGGTAGTCGCGCTCCATCATGGTCATGCAGATGGCCATGTGCCGGCCTTCGTCGCGGCCGATCATGCGGAAAGCTTCCTTGAACACCGGCTCGCTGCAGCCGGCGGCCATCTGATGGAAGATCGTCGCAGCGGCAATCTCGCCCATCAGGAAGGAAGAGAAGAGCACCGCGAGGCTGTACTTCGGCACCGCCTGCTTGTAGCCATCCCAGTAGCGGCCGCCGTTGAAGTACAGCCACTGCACGTTTTTCTTGGCTTTCTTGCCGATCTCGGTCTTCGGCTCGTATTCGAGGTAGGAAGGCGCTTCGAGCAATTTGGTGATGGCCATACCGCACATCTGCTCATGGTTCTGCTCGTCGCGGGTAACCGAGAAGAAGCAGCGGCGCACGGCATCTTCTTCGTGCGCTTCGTAGGTCTTGATCATGGCGGCGGCGAACACCGGCGGCGCCGAGGCGTCAAAGACCGAGAGGATGGACCACCAGTAGGCAATCGCCTCACGCTGTTCCCAGCTGTAACGGGAGACGTCAAAAGTATCCCACGGCAGTTTCTTCGGGTCCCAATACTCGCGTTGCGAGGCATCCCAGATTTCTTCCATGCGCGCCGTTTTGGTCACCCAGTTGAGCGGATAGACGTTGGGCTGCGGGGTTTCCGGCGGGAACTCCATCAGGTGCGCGAACTTTTCTTTTGCCATGGCTTGTCTCCTTTTCCGTTATTCGGTCTTTTCGTCCCACTGTCATGATTTGTTTTAAACAAACGAGTTAATCGTGATACAAAAACAAAGGTCGGTCAAGAAGAATCTGTAACACTTTGGAAAGGTCAGGCAGCGAGAAGTTCAGGCACAAAAGCGTGGCGCCAGATTGGCAGGCGACCGCGTTTCGTTTAGCGCGCTACGCAAACCACGAGGCCGCGCCGCCCACGCTTGAGGAGCCGGGACAAGGTGCGCTCGGCATCGGCATGACTGCCGCAGACATGGTCGGGAAAGGTGTTGCAGGCCGCCCAGCGGCCGTCCGGCAAGGGGACCGCAGCCACAGGGCGCCCACCATCAACTTCAGCCAGAATCGCGCCACCCGCCTGCCCCCAACCGGCAACCAGCAGGTTCATGACCTCACCACGCGGAATATCCAGCGCGGCCAAGGCATCAATTGCAGCTTCGTGCTCGGAGCGAATGATGGCGGGGAAATAGCGGAATTCGGCGGACATGCCCGGCGTTTTACTTGCAAAACTCGGGCGGCACAAGAAAAACCAACCCCAACCCGGCAGGCGAAAACAGCCGAAATCGGGCACAATCAGCCCTCTGCCCCCTGACGACACCATGCAATTCGATCTCATCATCATCGGCGGCGGGCTTGCCGGCCTGTCACTGGCCTGCGCACTGCGCGACACTCCGCTCCGAATCGCGCTCGCCGAACAGCGCCCGCCGCGTCGGGATTTTGCCGACGCCGGCGGCTGGGACGCCCGCGTCTACGCGATCAGCCCGAGCAATGCTGCCTTCCTGCAGCAGATCGGCACGTGGAAACACCTGGATTCACAGCGCATCCAGCCGATCAGCGCCATGGAGGTCTACGGCGATGCGGGCGCCCGCCTTGATTTTTCAGCGTATGAAACGGGCGTCTCTGAACTCGGCTTCATCCTCGAATCTTCGCTGATGGCCTGCGAACTCTGGGAAAGCGTCAAGCGCCAGGGCAACCTGACGCTCTTCTGCCCCGCTTCGCCGCAACGTGTAGAAATACGTGAAGATGCGGCGGTAGTCGGGCTGGCCGATGGCCGCAGCCTGTCCGGCCGCCTGCTTGTCGCCGCTGACGGTCGCGACTCCTGGCTACGCCGCAGTTGTGGGCTCGACGCTTTCGACACCGCTTACAGCGAAAAGGGTGTCGTCGCCAACTTTACTTGCGAGCAGCCTCACCGTGGCCGCGCCTACCAATGGTTCAGCAACGATGGCGTGCTCGCCTACCTGCCGCTACCGGACAGGCGTATCTCGATGGTCTGGTCAGCCCCCGACGTGCTCGCCGACCAGCTGACTGCGCTGTCGCCGGAAGCGCTCTGTGAAAGAGTTGCGGCGGCGGGCGGACACAAGCTCGGCAAGCTTTCACCGCTGACCCCGGCCGCTGCTTTTCCGCTGCGCCTGATGCGGGTACCGCAGGTGGTTGCGCCGCGCCTTGCGCTCATCGGCGACGCCGCTCACGGGATCCACCCGCTTTCCGGTCACGGCATCAACCTCGGCTATCAGGATGCCCGCGTGCTGGCAAAAATACTGGCCGACTGTCAGCCATGGCACGACATCGGCCACTTGAACATCCTTGAACGCTATCAGCGCGCACGCAAGGAGGAGGTGCTGCTGCTACAGACTTCAACCGATGCACTGCGCCGCCTGTTCAAGGCCGACCTGCCAGGGCTAAAGCCATTGCGAAATCTCGGAATGAACCTGACCAACGCTTTCCCACTCCTAAAGAACATGCTTGCCCGCTACGCGCTCGGCACCCTGTAACCTGGAACGACTCGACTCAAATCCAACCAATCCCCCAATGGAGAATTGCATGCTGAAAACATTGCTGCCGGCACTGATCGGCGCCACGCTCGCTACCACCGCGCTGGCTGACGAAGCATCGGTAAAAAAGAATTTCGAAGCGAAGTTCAATACCAAGGCTGACAGCGTCACCAAGGCCGGCTACCTCGGCCTCTATGAGATATACGCTGACGGCCAGATACTCTATGGCGACGACAAAGGCAGCGCCTTCATCGTCGGCCCTTTGATCGACGGCAAATCGATGAAGAACGTGACGCAGGAGCGGATCAGCAAGCTGACGGCGATCAAGTGGAGCGACCTTCCGCTCGACCGTGCGGTCAAGCAGGTGCGCGGGGACGGCAAGCGGGTTCTGGCATCGTTCGAAGATCCGAACTGCGGCTATTGCAAACGGCTGGCGAAGGAGCTTCTGAAGCTCGACAACGTGACGGTTTACACTTTCCTGTACCCGATCCTTTCGCAGGACTCGGTGGATAAGTCAAAGCAGATCTGGTGTGCATCGGATCGCGCCAAGGCCTGGACCGACTGGATGGTGGACGGCAAGGCGCCGACCGGCAACGGGGACTGCGACACCACGGCGGTCACGAAAAATCAGGAGTACGGCCGCAAGCTGAATATCAGCGGCACCCCCACCCTGTTCTTTGCCGATGGCGAACGCATTCCGGGCGCCGTGCCGCTGCAGAAGATCGAGGAAAAGCTGGCACAGACGGCCGGCAGGTAAATCGGCTGGTTTGTTGCACTGGATACGGCGCCTGCGGGCGCCGTATCACTTTCAGCGTTTGGAAAACTTGGCGGCGAGCTGATTCAGCTTGGCAGCACGCTGTTGCTCGGCTCTCTCGGCCGCTATGGCTGCCTTTTCCGCCTCGGCCTGGGCCCGCTTGCGTTCAGCCTCCTTGCGGAAGCGCTCACGCAGCGTGGTGGTGGCATGCGCCCGATGCTCATCCGTCACGTCGGCAACGGCATTGCCTTCGAGATCGAAACGCTGGCTCGCCTTCTCCATTGTCTTGAGATAACGGAGTGAGGCGGTGTGCGTGCGCAAGGCGAGGCGCAAGGTCTTGCGATCAAGGTCGGGAAGCACGGCATGCAGCTGCTTGTCGACGCCAATGGCCAAGGGCTGGCAATCACGAAAAACGCTGAACTGTTCTTGCAACTGCTTGAGCAGGGCGCGCGCGGATTGGATAGGAGAAGGTGCTGCAGGTTGCGACGAGGCGGTCATTGCATGAGGCAGAAGCATTTAAGGGAGCGGCTAGCGTACCACGGCCAGCCGCTCGTCGGCACTTTTGTGCCTCAGACCGGTGCAGGGAGCGACCAGGGAATCACGTAGGTTGCGACGACAACCCCGTGCAGACGACCGCGCAGAAACAGGCGCAGGACAGTACCGGCCACCGCCAGCCCCCAGATCACCACAAGCAGGCTCCAGCCCCACGGACCGCGCAGATTGACGAGCATTAATGGGGTGTTAGTACCGGCGATCAGCAAAAAAATAGCCGCGTGGTCGAGGACGCGCCGAAGATGCTGCGGGAAACCACATGCCAGGCATCTCCGTGCAGGCTTGCGAAGGCGACGAGAACAGCCAGCCCGGCTATCGCCAGAACAATGCCGACACCGTGGGTGACGCTGTTGGCGATTTCTTCGCGAAGGAGTGACGGGAAAGGTTGTGAGGCGTTACGGGATGCGGCGCAGGAGGCGGGCATGGACAGCCTCTGCAGAGGCCGCGCCGTGCTGTTGGGTAGCGTCACCGAATCCAGCAACGCCGACGCCCTCAGAGGTGGTGATGAACTTCAGGGTTCCAGGCAAACAGGGAACGCAGGAAGCGATTCGCACGCGTCAGCAGGGCAACGCGCGGGCGGGCCGCAGCAGCAGATGCGGCAGGAGCAACTTCGGACGGAGCAGATTTCGGGTTCCACGAAAACAGCGGACGTAGTATTTCAGCAAGGGCCAAGACACCCGCAAAGGCACTACCGGCCAGCAGACGTCCAAGGATCAGCATGCGTTCGGCAAACAAGCCCTCGATGCGGCGAATTTCCTCGGCACGCAACTGGCGGGCACGGCGTTCGATGGCGGGAATATCGATGGGGGACATGATCAGCTCCTGTTTCAATGGCGCAGTGCAACACTGCATGGATTGCACTTTAATTATCATCCATAAGAAGAACAATCCTCTTAATTGGAACAACATTTGTGAATTTTCGTCCATAATCACCTTATGGATCGTTCTGCCGAAATGAGTGCCTTTGTCCACGCCGTTGAGCAGGGTGGCTTTTCGGCAGCTGCCCGGGACCTTGGGCTGACCCCCTCGGCCCTCTCGAAGCTGGTCACCCGGCTGGAAGACAGGCTGGGCGCCCGCCTCCTCCAGCGCACGACGCGACGCTTGCTGCTCACCCCCGAGGGAGAGGTCTTCTTCACTCGTGCCCAGCGGATTCTTGCCGCCATCGACGAAGCCGAAGCCGAAGTTACGGAGGCAAATGCCAGCCCACGCGGGACGCTACGCCTCCACTCCGGATCGGCCTTCGGCATGCATCAGCTGGCTCCGGCCATTCCGCGTTTTCTGGCACGCTACCCGGACGTCCGACTGGAGATCACCATCAGCGACCAGCCGCTGGCCACCATGGAAGAAGGGATCGACCTCGCCATCCGTATCGGCCCGCTTGACGAGTCGTCGATGGTGGCGCGGCGCATCTGCAACCTGCAACGCGTCATCTGCGCTTCACCGGGCTATCTGGCGCGCTGCGGCACGCCACAGACTCCCGACGACCTGCAAAAGCACAACTGCCTGTGGATCACCAGCCTGCCGGCGCTGCGCCGCTGGCCATTCGATACCGAGGAAGGTATCCGGGTAGTCAACGTTGGCGGCAACGTTGCCGCCAACACGGCGGAAACCGTGCTGCAGCTGGCCATTGCCGGCGTCGGCATCACCCGCCTGACTGATGTCATCGTCGGCGAGGCGATTGCGTGCGGCGAGCTGATCCCGATCCTTACCGACTGGCACCATGCCGAACCGGCCCCGCTTTTTGCCACCTATCCGAGCGGCCGTCACCTGTCGCCGAAGGTCAAGGTCATGGTCGATTTTCTGGTTGAGGAATTCAGCAGCGCCCCCTGGCGACTTAAGGGCCGATAGGGCGCTTACCGCACTTCCAAGCTAGACTGAGTACGGACAGAACCGGACGACAGGACCATGAGCAATTTCGACGAAGCCCACTCCAGTAACAAGCCTTGCACCGGCATTGGCATCCCGTGCCAGGGGACTTTTGATCCCGTGGCCTTTGAAAAGGCGGTGACCGATTTACTGGCCGCCTGCGGCATTGCGCCGGACATGGCGCACATGGGCCGGACGGCGCAGCGAGTCCGGGAGCTATGGCAGAAGCGTCTGCTCGGCGGCTACGAAATGGACCCCGCTGCCGCGCTGGGCGACGGCTTCGAGGATACGCGCTCAGACATGGTGGTGATTCGCGGCATCGCTGTACATGGGGTGTGCCCACACCATCTGGTTCCCTTTCGCGGCGTGGCCCACGTTGCCTACATTCCAGGTGGGCGTCTGCACGGCTTCGGTCGCATCGCACGCATGGTCGATGCCATCGGCCACCGTTTCACCTACCAGGAATGGATGACCCGCGATATCGCCGACGCACTCGTCGCGCATGGCCATGCCGCCGGCGGCGCCTGCGTGATCGAGGCGGAACAGCTGTGCCTGTTGCTGGGAGAGGACCGGCGCGGCGACGAACGCGTGGTGACACAGGCCTTTGCCGGCAGCTTCGCCGACTCCGATCAGCTGCGCAGCGAATTTCTGCGCGCGATCGGCTGACCTGCGAGCGTACCTTTGCCTACTCGACCGTCACCGACTTGGCCAGATTGCGCGGCTTATCCACGTCGGTGCCCTTGACCAGCGCCACGTGATACGAGAAGAGCTGCAGGGGAATGACATGCAGCAGCGCTGACAGCGCACCGTAGTGCTCCGGCAGGCGCAACACATGCACACCTTCGGAAGCACTGATCTCCGAATCGGCATCGGCAAACACGAACAGCTCGCCGCCGCGCGCCTTCACTTCCTGCAGGTTGGATTTCAGCTTTTCCAGCAAGGTGTCGTTCGGGGCCACGGCAATCACCGGCATCTCCTTGTCCACCAGCGCCAGCGGGCCATGCTTCAGCTCGCCAGCCGGGTAGGCCTCGGCGTGGATGTAGGAGATTTCCTTGAGCTTGAGCGCACCTTCCAGAGCAATCGGGTAATGGCGGCCACGGCCGAGGAACAGGGCGTGCTGCTTGGCGGAGAACAGCTGCGCCCAGGCCTTGATCTCCGGTTCGAGGGCAAGCACGCGCTGCACGGCAGCCGGTACATGGCGCAGCGCTTTCAGTTCACGAGCTTCGGTTTCGGCATCCAGGCGCCCGCGCAATTTGGCCATGACCAGCGTCAGCAGATAGAGGGCCGCCAGTTGCGTGGTGAAGGCCTTGGTCGAGGCGACGCCGATTTCGGGGCCGGCGCGGGTAATGAAACGCAGCGCGGTTTCACGCACCAGCGACGATTCCGGCACGTTGCAGATGGCCAGCGTGCGGGCCATGCCGAGCGACTTGGCAAACTGCAGCGCCGCCAGCGTGTCTGCGGTTTCGCCAGACTGGGAGATGGTGACGACCAACGTTGCCGGATCGGGCACTGACTCACGGTAGCGGTACTCGCTGGCGATCTCGACCGAACAGGGAATGCCGGCGATGGCTTCCAGCCAGTAGCGGGCAACCAGGCCGGCATGCCAGCTGGTACCGCAGGCCAGGATCAGCACCTGCCTGGCGCCGCCGAGCACCGCCTCGGCTTCGGCACCGAACAGGCCGGGCTGCAGGCTCTTCGCGGCACCGACCATCTCCAGCGTATTGGCCAGCGCATCCGGCTGCTCGAAAATTTCCTTCTGCATGTAGTGGTCGAAGGTGCCCAGCTCGACGGCGTCGGCAGAGAGCTGCGATTCGATGACGGCACGCTCGACCGGCGTGCCATCGACTCGGCAGATGCGCACGCCAGCGCGGCTGATTTCGGCGCAGTCGCCGTTGTCCAGATAAACCATGCGCCGCGTCACCTGCAGCAGGGCCGAGGCGTCAGAAGCGGCATAGCAGCCGTCGTCGGCCAGCCCGAGCAGCAGCGGCGAACCTTCGCGGGCAACCACCACGTGATCCGGATCGTTTTCACGCATCACGGCCAATGCATAGGCGCCCTGCAGTTCGGCCAGCGCCGCGCGCACGGCGTCGAACAGCGCCGGCGTACTGCGCAATTTCTTTTCGACGAGGTGGGCGACGACTTCGGTATCGGTATCCGAGGTGAACACGTAACCGTCGGCCTTCAGCGCTTCGCGCAGCGCTTCGTGGTTTTCGATGATCCCGTTGTGCACGACGGCCAAGCCGCCCGAGATGTGGGGATGAGCATTACGCTCGGAAGGCACGCCGTGCGTGGCCCAGCGGGTGTGGGCAATGCCGGTATGGCCCGTGGCCTGCGTAGCCTCGGCCTGCGCGGCAAGTTCGGCAACGCGGCCAACCGAACGCAGACGATGCAAGCCGCCGTTGAGCACGGCAAGTCCGGCTGAATCGTAGCCGCGGTATTCAAGCTTGCGCAGGCCTTCAAGCAGGACGGGAACAACGTTGCGGTTTGCGACCGCGGCGACAATGCCACACATGGATAACTCACTTCTTCGGTTTTTTTACAGGGCGCTGCCAGCCGGCAAGACTCATCTGTTTGGGGCGTGATACGGTCAGCGCATCCGGCGGTGCGTCCTTGGTCAGCGTGGTGCCGGCGCCAAGGGTCGCGCCACGGCCGACAGTCACTGGCGCAACGAGCTGTGTGTCGGAACCGATGAAGGCATCGTCCTCGATCACCGTCAGGTGCTTGTTGGCACCATCGTAGTTGCAGGTGATGGTGCCGGCGCCGACGTTGACGCGCTCGCCGATACGGGCATCGCCGATGTAGGCCAGGTGATTGGCCTTCGACTGCGCAGCAATCTTGCTGTTCTTGATTTCGACAAAGTTGCCGATGTGCACCTCGGGGCCCAGCTCGGCACCGGGGCGCAAGCGGGCATACGGGCCGATGATGCAGTCCGGACCGACTACGGCATCCTCAAGGTGGCTGAAGGCAGCGATACGCGCGCCGGCGCCGATCTTGACGTTTTTCAGCACGCAGTTGGGTCCGATATCGACGGCGTCCGCCAACTCGACTTGCCCCTCGAAAACGCAGTTCACATCGATGGCCACATCGCGCCCGCAGGCGAGCTGGCCGCGCACGTCGATACGCGCCGGGTCCGCCAGGCGGACACCGGATTCGAGCAGGGCATCGGCGATACGCCGCTGCTGCACGCGCTCCAGTTCGGCGAGTTGCACCTTGCTGTTCACGCCGAGCACTTCCCATTCGGAGTCTTTACCTTGGGGCTGTACGGCGCTGACCGGCACCCCTTCGGCGACAGCCGCGGCGATCACGTCGGTCAGGTAATACTCGCCCTGTGCATTGTTGTTCGACAGACTGGCCAGCCAGCCAGCCAGGCGCGCGGTCGGGATGGCCATGATGCCGGTGTTCACTTCGCGGATGGTCTTTTCCTCGGCCGAAGCATCCTTCTGTTCGACGATGCGCACAACGTGGCCGGCCGTGTTACGCACGATGCGGCCGTAGCCGGTCGGGTTGGCCAGTTCGACGGTGAGCACGGCGAGGCCGTTTTGTGCCGCAGCAAGCAGGTGCAGCAGCGTCTCGGCCCGGGTCAGCGGCACGTCACCGTAGAGCACCAGCGTCACGCCATCCCCATCGAGATGGGGCAATGCCTGCTGGACGGCATGACCGGTGCCCAGTTGCGGCTCCTGCAGGGCCCAGGCCAGATCGTCGGCTGGTAGCGCTGCGCGCACGGCATCACCCCCGTGACCATAGACGACGCAGAGACGGGCAGGAGAAAGCGAACGTGCCGTGTCGATGACGTGCTGCACCAGCGCCTTGCCGGCGATCGGATGCAGCACCTTGGGCAAGTTCGAATGCATGCGCTTGCCTTGACCGGCAGCGAGGATGACGACATTGAGTTTCATGCGAAATTTTGAAATACGAAATTAACCACGAAGGACACGAAGGGCACGAAGGGCACGAAGGAGGACACCCAAATAGTCTTCGTGCCCTTCGCGCTCTTCGTGGTTATGAACTTTTCCGGATCAGGCGCTCTTGCGTTCGCCCTGGGCGAGGATCTCGCCGAGCATCTGCTTGCCCCGGGGGGAGACATACCAGTGCAGGACGTTTTTGTCGCTGATACGGGTTTCGATGATGCCGAGATTCTTCATCACGGTCAGGCGGTTGCTGACCAGGTCGCGGCTAAGACCGGTCTTGTCAGTGAGGCCGACCAGATTGCCATAAACGTAGTTTTCCTCGGCAATGGCGCGCAGTATTTCGATATCGTTGTACGACAGCGATTCCTTCGGCAGCTCTGCCTTGGCCGCCTGCTCCGCAACTACCGGGGGTTCCTCACGGGCCGCCACCGGTTGTGGCGCTTCATTTTTCTGCTGTTTGAGGTGATTGACGTCACGCTTGACCTGATCGAGCTGCGACAACAGCTTGTTGGCCGCATTCTCGAAAACACGGCGCGAAGCCACCACGTAGATCAGGCAGAAACCGGCAAAGACGAAGAAATCAACCGGGCGGGTGCGCGCGGCTTCGAGCAGGTTGCTGGAAATCATGTTGAGGAACAGCGGTACAGTCAGCGCCGCGATGACACCAAGGGTCGAGTACTTGATACCGTCCCGCGAGGACAGCTCACCCTGCCGATCCGAGAGGAAATAATTGGCAATTCCGCCCAGCAAGCCGGCAAGCACCATGATGCCGAGAATCATCAGCATGTAGCCATCGAGCCCGCCAACCATCCCGGTTACCTGCAAGGACTTCTGCAATTCCGCGTTCATATGGACCTCCCCGGCCTGAGTATGCGTAACTATGCCACAAGGGCGCCGTCGAAAAAAGAAAAACCCCGCTGCGACAAGGCCAGAGCGGGGTTTTCAGGCTAGCCGGCGGACTCAGCGCGGCAGGTCAGACTTGCCCATCAGGAACGCATCAACCTCACGTGCTGCCTGACGCCCCTCACGGATTGCCCAGACGACCAGCGACTGACCGCGACGCACGTCGCCAGCGGCAAAGACCTTCGGCACATTGGTGGCGTAGCAGCCGGCACCGTCAGTCGTTGCCTTGGCGTTGCCGCGATTATCCTTGGCCACGCCAAAGGCTTCGAGCATCGGCGACACTGGGTTGGTGAACCCCATGGCCAGGAAGACGTAGTCGGCCTTGAGTTCAAATTCCGAACCCGGCACTTCGCTCATCTTGCCGCCCTTCCACTCGACGCGAACGGCCTTCAGCGCCTTGATGCCACCCTTGCCGTCACCGACCAGTTCCTTGGTAGCTACGGCGAAGTCGCGCTCGACGCCCTCCTCGTGCGAGGACGAAGTCCGCATCTTGTACGGCCAGTAGGGCCAGGTCAGCGCCTTGTTCTCTTCTTCCGGCGGCATTGGCATCAGTTCGAACTGCGTCACCGAAGCGGCGCCATGGCGGTTCGAGGTACCAACACAGTCGGAGCCGGTATCACCGCCACCGATGACGACAACGTGCTTACCCTTGACATTGATCGGGTTGGCACCGTCGCCGGCAACTTCCTTGTTCTGCGGAATCAGGAACTCAAGTGCGGCATAGGTCCCCTTCAGTTCACGGCCCGGGATCGGCAGGTCGCGCGGCACTTCGGAACCGCCGGCCAGAACAACGGCGTCGAATTCCTTGTGCAGCTGCTCGGCCGTGACCACTTCGGAGGCGTCGTTGATAATGCCTGCCGGCATATCCTTGGAACCGACGATCACCTTGGTGCGAAATTTCACACCCTCGGCTTCCATCTGCTTCATGCGACGGTCGATGATCACCTTGTCCAGTTTGAAGTCGGGGATGCCGTAGCGCAGCAGGCCGCCGATGCGGCTGTTCTTCTCAAACACCGTCACGTCATGGCCAGCGCGTGCCAGCTGTTGTGCAGCCGCCAGACCGGCAGGGCCGGAACCGACGACGGCAACCTTCTTGCCAGTCTTCCGTGCGGCGACTTGCGGCACGACCCAGCCGTTTTCCCAGCCCTTGTCGATGATGAAGTGCTCGATCGACTTGATGCCAACGGCTTCGGTATTGATGTTCAGCGTACAGGCGGCTTCACACGGTGCGGGGCAGATGCGGCCAGTGAATTCGGGAAAATTGTTGGTCGAGTGCAGCACTTCAAGCGCCTGCTTGAAGTTGCCACGGAAGACCAGATCGTTCCAGTCCGGAATGATGTTGTTCACCGGGCAGCCCGTATTGCAGAACGGGATGCCGCAATCCATACAGCGCGCGCCCTGCACTTTGGCGTCGTCATCGGACAGGTGCGCGACAAACTCCTTGTAGTGCTTGACGCGCTTTTCGACCGGTTCATAGGCCTCGGAGAGGCGCTGGAACTCGAGAAATCCGGTTGGCTTGCCCATGATTAAGCGGCCTCCTTCTGCTGTGTGGCCATTTCTGTGAGCGCACGCTTGTATTCATGCGGATAGACTTTGACGAACTTGTCGCGATAGACGTCCCAGTTGGCGAGGATGGCCTTGGCCGTTGCACTGCCGGTGAATTCGGCATGGCGCGTGACCATGTCCTTCAACTGCTCCTCGTCCGAGATGCCGCGATGCATCGGCTCACCCTTCGGCTGCTTGGCGGTTGCCAGCACTTTTTCGAGCGCGACCTGCGCCAGGTTGCAACGGTTCTTGAAGCTACCATCCTCGTCGAGCACGTAGGCAATGCCGCCGGACATGCCGGCCGCGAAGTTGCGTCCCGTGTCGCCGAGCACGACCACCGTGCCGCCGGTCATGTATTCGCAACCGTGGTCGCCGACGCCTTCCACCACCGCAGTGGCACCGGAGTTGCGCACGCAGAAGCGCTCGCCGCCGACACCTGCGAAGTAGGACTCACCGGCAATGGCACCGTACATGACGGTATTGCCGACGATGATGTTCTGCGTCGTGTCGCAGCGGAAATCGGCACTCGGCTTGATGATGATGCGACCGCCCGAAAGCCCCTTGCCGACATAGTCGTTGCCTTCGCCGGTCAGTTCGAGCGTGACGCCCTTGGCCAGGAATGCACCGAAGCTTTGGCCGGCAGTACCGGTCAGCTTCAGGTGGATGGTGTTGTCGGGCAGACCGGCATGGCCGTAGCGCTTGGCCACTTCACCGGAGAGCATGGTGCCGGCAGTACGGTTCACGTTCTTGATCGGCAGCTCGATGGTGACCTTCTGACCTTTTTCGAGAGCCGGCTGGGCCAGTTTGATGAACTGGTGGTCGAGCGCCTTGGCCAGACCATGGTCCTGCGTCTCGGCATGCAGGCGCGGCACATCGGCCGGCACGGCCGGCTGATAGAAGATCTTGCTGAAGTCGAGACCCTTGGCCTTCCAGTGCTCGATACCGGCGCGCATGTCGAGCAGATCGGCACGGCCGATCAGCTCGTCAAACTTGCGGATACCGAGTTGGGCCATGATCTCGCGTACTTCTTCGGCAACGAAGAAGAAGTAGTTCACGACGTGTTCTGGCTGGCCGGAAAAGCGCTTTCTGAGCACCGGGTCCTGGGTGGCGACGCCGACCGGGCAAGTGTTGAGGTGGCACTTGCGCATCATGATGCAGCCTTCGACGACCAGCGGTGCGGTGGCGAAACCAAACTCGTCGGCGCCGAGCAGCGCGCCGATGACGACATCGCGACCGGTCTTCATCTGGCCGTCGACCTGCACACGAATGCGGCCGCGCAGGCGGTTCAGCACCAGCGTCTGCTGTGTTTCGGCTAGACCCAGCTCCCACGGCGTACCGGCATGCTTGATCGAGGACAACGGCGAAGCGCCGGTGCCGCCGTCATAGCCGGCAATAACGACGTGGTCGGCCTTGGCCTTGGAGACACCGGCAGCAACCGTGCCGACGCCGACCTCTGATACCAGCTTGACCGAAATCGAGGCAACCGGGTTGGCGTTCTTCAGGTCATGAATCAGTTGCGCCAGATCCTCGATCGAGTAGATGTCGTGGTGCGGCGGCGGCGAAATCAGGCCGACGCCGGGCACCGAGTGCCGCAGATGGCCGATGTACTCGGACACCTTGTGGCCGGGCAGCTGGCCGCCTTCACCGGGCTTGGCGCCCTGCGCCATCTTGATCTGGATCTGGTCAGCATTGACCAGGTATTCGGTGGTGACGCCAAAGCGGCCGGAAGCCACCTGTTTGATCGCCGAGCGCAGCGAGTCGCCGTCCTGCATCTGGTAATCGCGCTCGATGCGCGTCTTGCCGACGATATCGGACAGCATCGTGCCGCCCTTGACCGGGGCAAAACGCTTGGCATCCTCGCCGCCTTCACCGGTATTCGACTTGCCGCCGATGCGGTTCATGGCGATAGCCAGTGCGGTGTGTGCTTCGGTCGAGATCGAACCGAGCGACATGGCACCGGTGGCGAAACGCTTGACGATTTCCTTGGCCGATTCGACCTCGTCGAGCGGCACCGGCGCTATTGCCGGCTTGAACTCGAACAGACCGCGCAGCGTCAGGTGGCGCTTGCTCTGATCGTTGATGATTGCGGCATATTCCTTGTAGGTATCACCCTTGCCGGAACGCGTAGCATGCTGCAGCTTGGCAATGGCGTCCGGCGTCCACATGTGGTCTTCGCCACGTACGCGGTAGGCGTAGTCACCACCGGCATCAAGCATGTCGGCGAGGACCGGATCGGCGCTGAAAGCTCTGTTGTGAGTGCGGATAGCCTCTTCGGCAACCTCGAACACACCGATGCCTTCGACGTTCGACGGGGTGCCGGTGAAGTACTTCTCAACGAAGTCCTTTTTCAGGCCGATGGCTTCGAAAATCTGCGATCCGGTGTAGGACATGTAGGTCGAGATGCCCATCTTGGACATGACCTTCATCAACCCCTTGCTGACGGCCTTGATGAAGTTTTTGACGAATTTCTCGGCCTTTTCGGCATCGCCATGCGCCAGTTCGCGCAGGGTTTCGAGCGCGAGGTAGGGATGCACGGCTTCGGCGCCGTAGCCGCCGAGCAGCGCGAAATGATGCACTTCGCGCGCCGAGCCGGTTTCAACGACGAGACCGGTGCTGGTGCGCAGACCTTCCTTGACCAGATGCTGGTGCACCGCCGAGGTGGCGAGCAGCGCCGGGATGGCGACGCTGCCAGCATCAAGCTTGCGGTCGGAAATGATCAGGATGTTGGCCCCCGAACGCACGGCATCTTCCGCGTGCGCTACGAGCGAAGCCAGACGCGCCTCGACGCCATCCTTGCCCCAGGCAACCGGATAGCAGATGTCGAGTTCGAACGAACGGAATTTACCGCCGGTGTACTTCTCGATATGGCGGACCTTCTGGATATCATCGAAGGACAGCACCGGCTGCGAGACTTCCAGACGGATCGGCGGGTTGATGTCAGTAACGTTGAGCAGATTCGGCTTCGGCCCGACGAAGGACACCACCGACATGACCAACTCTTCGCGGATCGGGTCGATCGGCGGGTTGGTCACCTGCGCGAACAGCTGCTTGAAGTAGTTGTAGAAGACCTTGTCCTTGGACGACAGGACCGGGAGGGCCGAATCATTGCCCATCGAGCCGGTGGCTTCCTCGCCGTTGGCTGCCATCGGTTCGAGGATGAACTTGATGTCTTCCTGCGAGTAGCCGAAAGCCTGCTGGCGATCGAGCAGCGAGGCCTTGGCCTCGTCCTGCAATTCGGAGGCGACCGGCAGCTCGTCAAGCTTGATGCGGATCTTTTCGATCCACTCGCGGTACGGCTTGGCGTTGGCCAGCGAATCCTTGAGTTCCTTGTCGTCGATGATGCGGCCCTGATCGGTGTCGATCAGGAACATCTTGCCCGGCTGCAGGCGCCACTTCTTGACGATCTTGCTTTCCGGAATCGGCAGCACGCCGGATTCCGAGGCCATGACCACGAGGTCGTCATCGGTGACCAGGTAGCGTGCCGGACGCAGGCCGTTGCGGTCGAGCGTGGCACCGATCTGGCGGCCGTCGGTGAAGGCCACGGCGGCCGGGCCGTCCCACGGCTCCATCATTGCGGCATGGTATTCGTAGAAGGCACGGCGCTTCTCGTCCATGGTCGTATGCTTCTCCCAGGCTTCCGGGATCATCAGCATCATTGCCTGGGCCAGCGAGTAGCCGCCCATGACCAGCAGTTCGAGCGCGTTGTCGAACGAGGCTGAGTCGGACTGGCCGGGATAGTGCAGCGGCCAGATCTTGTTCAGGTCATCGCCGAGGATCGGCGATGAGATCGCCTGTTCGCGGGCCTTGAACCAGTTGACGTTGCCCTGCAGCGTATTGATTTCGCCGTTATGCGCAATCATGCGGAACGGATGGGCAAGGTGCCAACTGGGGAAGGTGTTGGTCGAGAAACGCTGGTGCACCAGCGCCAGCGCCGAGGTGCAACGCGGGTCCTGCAGGTCGAGGAAGTACTCGCCAACCTGGTCAGCCAGCAACAGGCCCTTGTAGACGATGGTGCGCGCCGACAGCGAGGTGACGTAGAACTCTTTGCTGTGGGCAAGACGCAGCGACTTGATGGCGTTGGCCGAGGCGCGGCGGATCACATAGAGCTTGCGCTCAAGCGCGTCGGTGACGAAGACGTCCGGCCCGCGACCGACAAAAACCTGGCGGATGACCGGCTCGTTCTTCTTGACCGTCGGCGACATTGGCATCGTGCGCGACACCGGCACATCGCGCCAGCCAAGGAGGATCTGGCCTTCGGCACGAATGGCGCGCTCGATTTCCTCTTCGCAGGCAACACGGCTGGCGCTTTCCTGCGGCAGGAAGCACATACCGACACCGTATTCGCCAGCCGGCGGCAGATTCACGCCCTGCTTGGCCATTTCTTCGCGGAAAAACGTATCGGGAATCTGGATCAGGATGCCAGCACCGTCGCCCATCAGCGCATCAGCACCGACAGCGCCCCGGTGATCCAGATTTTTCAGGATCAGCAGGCCTTGCTCAACGATTGCATGGGTTTTGTTGCCTTTGACATGGGCAACGAAACCCACGCCACAGGCGTCGTGTTCGTTTGCGGGGTCGTACAAGCCCTGCTGTTGTGGCACTACCGATTCCATCACGCTTTGTTTCCTTATAAAACAACGCATGGCGCCGATCTTGACCACGCGCCAGACGTCAAAAAAGCCGGTGCTACACCGGCTTGTGAAAATTTAGGGCGGCCGAGGACTATACAGCGAACCCTTCGAGGGTTCAAGATGCTGCAGCGCACCACACTGGTGCATCACAGTATCGGAGGTCAGATTTCTCCGATTGCAAACAACCGACGATGTTCCTTCATGGCGTAGCGGTCAGTCATCCCGGCTACATAATCTGCCACCGAGCGCGGCTGATCCTCGGTCTTCTGATACTGCGGCGGCAGCAAGCGCGGGTCATCAAGGAACGCTGAGAAAAGATCGCCGATTATCCGCCTGGCTTTGTTCGTCATACGAAGGACTTGATAATGGCGGTAAAGATGTGTCCGCAAGAATCGCTTCATCTCCTGATTCTCTACGGCCAGTTCGTTTGAGAATGTGGCCAGCGGCGGGCAAGTGCGCAAGGCGTCGATCGTGTCCGGCGCTTGTCGTGCAACATTTTGGGCTGTCGTCGCAACCAGGTCGCAGACCAGCGTATTGATCATCCGACGAACGGTTTCGTGGATCAACCGGCGTCCGGTGAGCTGTGGATAGTCGTGCTCGACGACAGCAATGTGACGCGCGAACAGTCTGACTTCGCGCAGCTGTTCAATGCTGATCAGCCCAGAGCGCAGGCCGTCGTCAACATCATGGTTGTTATAGGCAATCTCGTCCGCGAGGTTGCATATCTGGGCTTCAAGAGAAGGCTGCCCACCCGAGAGAAACCGATGGCCCACCTCTCCCAATAGCCGAGCGTTGTCCAGCGAGCAGTGCTTTACGATCCCTTCACGTGTCTCGAAACACAGATTGAGCCCGTCGAAGGCGGCATAGCGCTCCTCAAGTCGGTCGACTATGCGCAAACTCTGCAGATTGTGCTCAAAACCGCCATATTCGCGCATGCAATCGTGCAATGCATCCTGCCCGGCATGGCCAAACGGAGTGTGACCAAGGTCGTGTGCCAGCGCAACGGCTTCTGCCAGATCCTCGTTGAGTCGCAACACGCGACAGATGCCTCGCGCTATCTGGGCGACTTCAATGCTATGAGTCAGGCGCGTGCGAAATAGGTCGCCTTCATGATTGACGAAGACCTGCGTCTTGTACTCGAGCCGGCGAAAAGCGGTTGAATGGATAATGCGGTCGCGGTCGCGCTGGAATTCGGAACGCATCGATGGGCGTGGCTCACCATGAAGCCGCCCACGCGAGGTGGCGTCGGTTGCTGCGTAGGGAGCAAGCTCAGTCATTCGGCAACCGGGATTTTATAGCGGCCCGGATCTGCGCTTCGTTAGCGCTATGACTTACAACCGCACGGCCAATTGACTGGAGCAACACGAGGCGCAGTCGACCATCCTCGACTTTCTTGTCGTGACGCATCAATTCGATGTAACGATCGACTGGAATTGCCGCCCCCATGACCGGGAGTTTCGCTTGCAGGAACAAACGTTCAATGCGCTTGATATCAGCCTCACTGAGCCAGCCCAATGCTCTGGAGAGTTCTGCAGCCATCATTGTACCGGCAGCGACAGCCTCGCCGTGCAGCCACTCACCGTAGCCTAACCCCGTCTCGATGGCGTGACCAAAGGTGTGCCCAAGATTGAGCAGGGCACGCTCTCCCGTTTCTCGCTCATCGGTAGCGACCACGTCGGCCTTGTTCTCGCATGAGCGGTGAATCGCGTAGGCCAGCGCCTCCGGGTCGCGCGCCAACAGCTTGCCAAGATTGTGCTCAAGCCAATCCAGGAATGGCAGGTCGCGAATCAATCCGTACTTGATGACCTCTGCCAATCCAGAACTCAGTTCTCGATCCGGCAGGGTGTTTAGAACAGACGTATCTGCAAGGACAATTTTTGGCTGGTAAAAAGCACCAACCATATTCTTTCCCAGCGGGTGATTAATCGCTGTCTTGCCGCCAACGGAAGAGTCCACTTGTGACAGCAGGGTAGTCGGCACTTGGATGAAGGGCATTCCGCGCTGATAGCAGGCAGCTGCGAACCCCCCCATGTCACCAATGACCCCGCCCCCCAGTGCGATCAACGTCGTTGATCTTTCGCAACGATTACCCAGGAGGGTGTCGAAGATACGGTTTAACGTTTGCAGATCCTTGTATTGCTCGCCGTCGGGAAGAATCGCTTCAATTACGTCGACTCCATTTGCACCCAGACCATTTCTCAGTCGATCGAGATAAAGAGGCGCCACCGTTGTGTTACTTACAATAGCAACCTTCTTTCGCTGCAGATACGGCAGCAGCAGCTCTGGCTGGTCGAGCAAACCCCCGCCAATCAGAATGGGGTAGGAACGCTCGCCGAGCTGGACTGTCAGGTACTGCATCGCAGTTGGTACTCCTTGATGAGTGTTTGGATGACCGACTGGGCGTTGCAACCGTTAGCGTCGATTACGACATCGGCCACTTCACGGTAGAGGGGTGTGCGAGCGCTGTGCAACGCTTCAAGGCGAGCCAGCGGATCCTCTACCTGAAGGAGTGGGCGGTTTTTGTCGTGACGGGTACGTTCATAGAGCTGCTTAGGGCAAACGTCGAGAAAGACCACCATCCCATTGCGGCATAGTGCCTCCCGGTTTTCGGGCGCCAGCACGACACCACCGCCGGTCGCCATGACAATGTGGCGTAGCGCAGTCAGCGCCTCGACAACCTGAGTCTCGCGGCGGCGAAAACCGGCCTCCCCCTCAATTTCAAATATTGTTGGGATACTGACCCCTGTGCGAGCCACGATCTCGTGATCGGAGTCAACAAAGCGCCAACCCAAACGGCGAGCCAATTGGCGCCCAATGGTTGTTTTCCCCGCCCCCATAAGGCCAACGAGATAGATATTTTGCGGTTCAATTTGCACTCGCACATTTTACCGCATAGTAAATGACGAAGGCCGGCAAAGCCGGCCTTCGTCATTTACAAAAAAACACCAGTTACCGAACAGCCAACGCTTCGCTGATGATCTTTGGCGTGATGAAAATCAACAGTTCGGTCTTGTCGTCCTGCTTCTGCGTGTTACGGAATAGCCACCCCAGATAGGGGATCTCGCCAAGAACCGGAATGCGATTTGTTGTCTCGCGCGTTTCCTGTTGATAAATACCACCGATTACTACCGTGCCCCCATTTTCGACAAGCACTTCGGTTTTTACGTGCTTGGTGTCGATAGCAACCCCTGCACCTGTCGTCAGACGCGTATTGGGAGTGTCCTTGTTAACATCAAGCGTCATCGTGATTTTTCCGTCCGGCGTGATTTGCGGCTTCACTTTCAAAGCCAGATTTGCTTTACGGAACGAAACACTGGTCGCACCAGAAGAGGTTGCTTGCTGATAGGGAATTTCAACCCCCTGTTCTATCAGAGCCTCAACCTGATCGGCAGTAACCACGCGCGGACTGGAAACGACTTTGCCGCGCCCGTCGGCTTCGAGCGCAGACACTTCCAGATTGATGAATTTTGTCGCATCCGAGTTGAAAAGGATCAGGGAAGCTTGACCAGCACTGCCCGAGCGAGGAGTGGCCGGCATATTCACGAACATCGAGTCGCTAAGAAAATCCGGTGTAGTTGCTGTTTGACCCGTGTGGAAACCCGTGTCGCGAATCCCCCCCCCCACTACCGCCTGCTGATTGTTGTTCCTACCCAAGTTCCAGGGAGTCAGCTGATGGAAGCCCAGACGCACCCCCATGTCCTTGCTGAAGCTGTCCGACGCTTCGACAATACGGGCCTCAATCAACACCTGCCTTACAGGGACATCAATTTTGGCGATCAGGCCACGCACATCCTCCAGTCGCGAAGAAGTATCTTGCACAAACAGCATGTTGGTCCGCGCGTCCACCACTGCGCTCCCCCTCTTTGAGAGCATTCGCTGATTTGCATCGGTAAGGAGTTTCTGGACGGCATCCGCTTTTTGATAGTTGAGCTGAAAATTCTCTGTGCGCACCGGCTCAAGGTCGCCGATCTGTTGCCGGGATTCGAATTCCAATTTCTCCTTGGTTGCAATCTCTTCACGCGGCGCAATGAGAATCACGTTACCGTTTTTTCGCATATCAAGCCCGCGCTGCTGAAGGATGATGTCCAGAGCCTGATCCCAGGGAACGTCCTTGAGAATCAGGGTTAGATTTCCACCAACCGTGTCGCTGACCACCATGTTCATTCCAGTAAATTCGCCAATTACCTGGAGCAGCCGGCGCACGTCGACATTCTGAAAATTGAGCGACAGCTTTTCGCCCTGATAGCCGCCACGTGAACCTTGGACCAACTTGTTCGGGTTTTCGATCACCGGCTTGACCTCGATCACGAACTGCGTTTCAGTTTGGTAGGCGTTGTGCTCCCAAAGCCCTTTCGGCGTGATGGTCAGCCGGGTTCCGTCGCCCTGTTGGGCAGCAACCACAGCGGTTACCGGCGTCGCGAAATCGGTTACATCAAGGCGTTTGCGCAGGTGCTCCGGCAGCGAAGTCTTGGCAAAATCAACAATTAGGGAAGCCCCCTGCTGGCGAATATCGATTCCCGTATTGGCATCGCTAAGGTCGACGGTCACACGGCCTTCGCCATCCTTTCCTCGACGAAAGCCGATATCACGAACGGCATGCTGCGAAGAAAGCGCACGTGGCTCGGAAAAATGTGTCACGAGGGCGCCGGCTTTGACAGCGGCGGCTGACGAGGTCAGGGAAATAAGCAGTGCGTCACCCTCAAGCCTTGCATCGTAGGCCATTGCCTGATTCAGGTTTAGAACAAACCGCATTTTTTCAGCGGTTTGCACGAAATTTACGCTACGCACCCCACCTTCGTTGAAAGTCTGGCTATTTTGACCGATTGCATTGGTCGTTAGCGGCAAGTCAAATGCGATACGCGCCGGGTTTGCGACACTGAAACTTACCGGGACTGCACTGAGCGGCTTCTTGAGGGTCAACTTAACTAACACCCCGCCCGCCTGCTGCGCCACATTGATTGACCTAACTTCGTTTGCAGCCGACGAAGCCTCTTGAGCCACGATGGTGCCGCAAAATGCTACCAGCAGCAGCCCGAGAACTCCCTTAATCATCTGCTTCATCATTTCCCCTCCTTGGCCTGCAAGAGCAGCGTACTGGTTCGCTCAATCCAGTCCCCGGTCGGGTCCTGTACTAGCTCGCGCAAACTCATCTCTGATTCTGAAATCTTGGTGATAATGCCGAAATTCTGGCCCATGTAACTTCCCGCGCGAACTTGGTGCAACGCGCCGTCAACCGAAACAATTCCGTGTGTCTGGCGATTTTTCGTCAAAGACCCTACATACTTGATTGACTCAAGCGGGTATGACTCCAAAGGCTCTTTTGGACGATTCAAGTCCGGCTGCAAGCCACCGCCACCGCCCTGTTTATGCTCCGACAGCATTTTTTCCGGCCGGAAGGGGTCAATCAGTCCAGTCGCATCGTAGGGCACCGGCTCGTATGATTTAACCTGCGGCAAGGAGGGAATTCTCCCGCGCATGTCCTTGGTTTCTTCCTTCATCCATTGACGAAGCTCTTCCTGCTCACCACCAGAACAGGCAGACAAAAGAACCACAACAGTCAGAACACCAAACGCGCCTCGAATCATTTTTTCCCGCCCTTCTTGGCGTCCTGCGTGGCCTTCCGCTTTTGTGCCATTTCCTCTTCGTCCAGATAGCGGAACGTCTTTGTCACCGCATCCAAGGTAAGTGTTCCACCCTTTGCCTGCGCTGAGATATTCAAGTTATTAAGCGTAACAATTCGCGACAGGCGGCCGATATCACCGGCAAACGAACCGAATTCATGGTAGTTACCTGTCAGGCGAACAGAAATCGGTAACTCGGCATAAAAATCCTTGACGTTTTCCTGACCGGGCTTGAACAATTCGAATTGCAGGCCACGCCCCATCCCGGCTTGGTTGATTTCAACCAGCAGTGATTCCACCTCCGATTTGTTTGGCAGCTGTTTCAGCAATGCTCCAAAGGAGCGGTCGATTTCATTCAACTGCTGCAAATGCAAATCAAGGTTGACCGCCTGGCGTTTCTTGCTGAGGAACTCCTCCTTGAATTTTATCTCGTCATTGCGCTTGGCCTCGAGAGAATCGAGCTGGTCCTGCCAGAGAAACCACCACCCTGCTGTGAGCAGTACAGCGAACAGCGCCACGAGCACCACCACACGGGGGATGATCGGCCATGTACCAACATCATTGGGATTGAGCCGGCGGAAATCTTCAATGATCGACTGGAAATCGATACTGGGCAAAGCAGGCTTTTTCATTTCTTGTCCTTCCCTGCCGGCGCATTAATCAATTCACTGACCACGACCGGGGCTCTTACGAGGGTGACGGTCATGCTGAATTCGCTGGCGCGGCGCTTATCCAGGGTCACCGCCTTGATTTCTACCAGTACGGGCCGCTCAAGCCAGGGAGACGCCTCCAGATTTCGCATCAGCGTCGAAACGCGCGCATTCGACTGCGTGTAACCACTGAGAGTGACCTTGCGCCCCTCCTGCTTCATGGATTTGAGATAAATCCCTTCGGGAGTCTGTTTCACCAGTTCATTCAGCAACTGAACGGCCTCGGCGCGATCACTTTGCAAAGATTCGATGATTTGCTTACGCGACAGCAAGGCCGCCGTCTGCTCCTTCAAACGCTTGATTTCTTCGAGCTGCTTGTCCAGAACCGCAATTTCCTTCTTGAGGAAATCATTACGCTCGTCTTGGGTCGCTATGTATCCGCCGATGATGCTGTAAACCAGGAAGACAATCAGGCCTGCAAGTACGGCAACAAGCCCTGTCAGGACGAAAAACTGCAGTCGCCGCGCTTTCCGCTTTTCCTCGCGATGCGGCAGGAGGTTGATGCGTATCATTCGTCAAACCTCCGCATGGCCAATCCGCAGCAGACCAGCAACGACGACGCGTCAGCAAGAAGATTGCGCGCCTTGACACGATCAGAAAGCATCATGTTGGCAAAGGGGTTGGCAACGATGGTATTAATCTGGGTGCGCGAGGCTACCGCCTCATCCGCTCCGGGTAAAACAGCACAACCTCCAGCCAGGACCACATGGTGCACCTGGTTGAATTGGGTGGAAGTGAAGAAAAACTGCAGGGCGCGCGATACTTCAAGCGCCATGTTCTCGACAAACGGACGCAACAATTCCGATTCGTAGGTATCCGGCAGGTTGTTGGCGCGTTTTGCCGTTTCAGCCTCTTCAAAACTCATTCCGTACTGGCGAGCGATATCCTGAGTCAGCTGATTCCCCCCGAAAGCCTGCTCACGGGTATAGACCTGCTGTGTATTTTTCAACACGGTCAGATTCATGGAATTCGCCCCGACATCCACCAACGCGATAATCTGGTTGTGGCCACCGTCCGGCAACTGTTTTTCAATCAGCTCGAAGGCCGACAAGGCTGCATAGGATTCGACATCCATAACGACCGGCTTCAAACCAGCCGCTTCCGCAACAGCAACCCGGTCCTCAACACGCTCCTTGCGCGAAGCCGCGATCAGCACCTCGATCTCATCGGGTGACGAAGGCGCAGGGCCAACAACCTGGAAATCAAGGTTCACTTCTTCCAGCGCAAACGGGATGTACTGATTTGCTTCCGATTCAACTTGAACCTCAAGCTCCTCTTCCCGCTGCCCAGCCGGAACAATTATCTTCTTGGTAATCACCGCCGCAGCCGGCAAAGCCAAGGCCACATTGCGCGTCGAAGTCGACAGGCGCTTCCAGGCCTTTTTCACGGCCTCGGCAGCAGCCTCCAGGTTGACGATGTTGCCGTCGGCAACAATGTCCTTGGCTAGGACTTCGATCGTATACCGCTCGACGCGAAACCCCTCCTTGCCGCCACCCGACAACTCGACCATCTTGACGGCGGAGGAGCTGATGTCCAGGCCAATCAACGGTCGCGCCTTCGTATTGAAGATCGAGAGATCAATCTGCAAGTCGCTATCCTCGGCAAAAAAACGTTTCGAAATGAATACTTAGCGTCGTTATACAATAATCTACGTTAGATCCTAGCAACAAGCATTAGTCATGTAAAGCAATTTTTCTGTCGGCAAACCTGCCGCGTATAATTCGCGCCACACTCGTATTCCGGAATACAAACTTGCCCGCCCTGCTGCGCTGGATCCTCTATCCACTGACTCTTATCGCCGGACTGATCGCCATCGGTGTTGCTGTTGTTGCCATCGTCCTCGTTCTGACCTACCCCAATCTTCCGTCGCTTGAGGTGCTCACCGATTATCGACCGAAGATACCGCTTCGCGTCTTCACCGCAGACGGACACCTGATTGGCGAGTTTGGCGAAGAGCGGCGCAACATCGTGCGTATCGAGGACGTTCCAGCCGTCATGAAAAATGCCATTCTGGCAGCCGAAGACGAACGCTTCTATCAACACGGCGGCATCGACACACTGGGCATGATCCGCGCTGCCGTAATGAATCTGACATCCGGCGGCAAGAAACAGGGGGCCAGCACGATAACCCAGCAGGTGGCACGCAACTTTTTCCTGTCCAGCGAAAAAACCTACACCCGCAAGCTCTATGAAGTATTGCTCTCGTTCAAGATCGAGCACAACTTGAGCAAAGATCAGATCCTTGAACTCTACGTTAACCAGATTTACCTCGGCCAGCGAGCCTATGGGTTTTCTGCCGCATCGCAGATCTATTTCGGCAAACCACTGAAAGACTTGACCGCCGCCGAAGCAGCCATGCTTGCGGGGCTGCCCAAAGCCCCCTCGGCCTTCAATCCAGTGGTCAACCCGAAGCGGGCAAAGCTACGCCAACAATATGTATTACGCCGCATGCGCGAAATGGGCGCCATTGACGACAAGCAGCACGAAGCGGCGACAAAGCAGGCTCTGGTCGTCAAGCGAGAAACCAACGATTACGCTGTCCATGCCGAATACGTGGCTGAAATGGCGCGACAGCTCGCTGCTGAACGCTACCCCGAAGAGGTCTATAGCCGAGGCCTGCGCGTTTTCACAACGATAACCAAGGCCGACCAGCAAGCGGCCTACGCCAGCCTGCGCCGTGGTGTTTTCGATTACGACCGTCGGCATGGCTACCGTGGCGCCGAATCCTATGTCGACATGAAGGATGTTTCTTCCGACCAGGACGAAACGCTGGATGAGCTTCTTGCCGACATTAGCGGCAACGAAGACCTTTCGCCCGCCATCGTGCTCGAAGCACAGGCAAAGCAGGTCAAGGCCTACCGCAAGGGAGGTGACCTCATCACTCTATCGGGCGACGGCCTCAAATTTGCCACCCGCATGCTGGACGACAAGGCTCCGCCGAACAAGCGCATCCGCCGCGGCGCACTAATCCGGGTACAGAAGGACGACAAGGGTAACTGGCAGATCGTGCAAATGCCCGAAGTCGAATCAGCCTTCGTCTCGGTAGACCCGCGCACGGGCAGTATCCGTGCCCTCGTTGGCGGCTTCGATTTCAACCGCAACAAATACAATCATGTATCGCAGGCCTGGCGCCAACCGGGATCCAGCTTCAAGCCTTTTATCTACTCGGCGGCGCTGGAAAAAGGGTTTACGCCAACATCAGTGATTCAGGACGAACCCATAGCCTTCCCAGCCTCCGTTACCGGAAGCCAAGCATGGGAACCTAAGAACTACGACGGCAAGTATGAAGGCCCAATGAAGCTCCGTACTGCGCTGGCGAAGTCCAAGAACATGGTCTCCATCCGGATCCTGCAAGCCATCGGCACCCACTATGCACAGGATTACGCCACGCGATTCGGCTTTGACGCCGACAAGCACCCGGCCTACCTGACCATGGCACTAGGCGCAGGCGCCGTTACACCATGGCAAATGGTTTCGGCCTACGCCATCTTTGCCAACGGCGGCTATCGCATTCAGCCTTACGTCGTGCAGGATATCCGCGACGAAAAGGATCAGGTGCTGGCGCAAGCGCAACCCTCTCCTGCCGGCAACGAAGAATTGCGTGCCATCGACCCGCGCAACGCCTACCTGATGGACAGCCTGCTGCGCGACGTCACCATCTACGGCACCGCCGCTCGTGCCTCCAACATCCTCAAGCGCAGGGATCTGGCAGGCAAGACAGGAACCACCAATGAACACGTCGACGCCTGGTTCTGCGGCTACCAGCAAACGCTGGCGGGCTGTGCCTGGATCGGCTTCGATCAACCAAAGAATCTCGGCAACGGTGAAACCGGTGGCGCCTCGGCGCTACCCATCTGGATTGGCTACATGCAGAAAGCCCTCAAGGATGTTCCAGAATCCTTCCCGCCCGTCCCGGACGGACTGGTCGCAAAAGAGGGGTTGAGTACTGCCAAGGGCCCTGCCAAGGAATATTTCTATAAGGAAAACGTACCGGCGGAAGTGCCGGAAGAGCAGCCGGGCGATGCCGAGACGAAACCGGTCGACTAGCTCAGCACGATAGGCGCGGCGGCCTGAGCAGTGGCCAGACGGGAGAGTTTGTCCATCAGCTCTTCGCCGTCGCGCGAATCACACCACCGGCTGCCGTCATAACGAAAGTGGAACCCGCCCGACTTCGCCGCTACCCAGATTTCCTGAGCGACGGCATGACGATTCACAATAATCTTGCTGCCGTCGGCAAACTCGATTTCGAGCACCCCGCCGGCAGCCAGTTCAAAATCCAGATCGGCCCCGCAGGCTTCCAGCCGGTGCTCGATTTTTTCCAACGCCAAGCCTGACAGCGTGGCAAATTCGGTCTCAGTCATTGTGCTAACATCCTCTTTTTCGCGTTACCGACCCATGCGCCATTTCATTTCCCTGGCGGCCTTGCTCGTGCCACTCGCACTAAGCGCCTGCGGCACCCGTGGCGGCCTGACCCTGCCGCCGGGGCCGGCCCCCGCACCCATTTTTGGGAACCCCGCCCCCGCAAAGCCCGTGCCGAAATCCGACACGCCAGAGCCCGCCACGACGACTGGCGCGGCCGATCTTAACACGGCCACGGAAGTCGAAAAATGACCCATTTCAGCCTGAAAAGTGGCACGCTGCACGCCGAAAACGTGTCTCTCGCCAGCATCGCCGAACGCTTCGGCACCCCGTGTTACGTTTACTCCAGAGCCGCGCTGGAGGCTGCGCTGGACGAATTCCTGGCAGAGCTGCAAGGGGTCGATGCGCTGGTTTGCTACGCGGTCAAGGCCAACTCCAACCTGGGCATCCTTGACGTCTTCGCGCGCCGTGGCGCCGGTTTCGATATTGTTTCGGGAGGCGAACTGCAGCGCGCGCTGTTGGCCGGGGCCGACCCACAAAAGATCGTTTTCTCCGGCGTCGGCAAGACCGCCGCTGAAATGCGCCTGGCACTGGATGCCGGCGTCCTCTGTTTCAACATCGAGTCAGCGCCTGAGCTCGAACGCCTCAATGAAGTCGCCGGAACGGCCGGCAAAAAGGCCCCGATCAGTCTGCGGGTAAACCCCAACGTCGACGCCAAGACCCACCCGTACATCTCCACCGGACTCAAGGAAAACAAGTTCGGTGTTGCCTACGAAGACGCACTGGCGCTCTACCTTCGCGCCGCCGCCCTGCCCAACATTGCCATCAGCGGCATCGACTGCCACATCGGCTCGCAATTGCTCGACCCGGCCCCCTTCGCCGAAGCGCTGGACAAAGTACTACTGCTCGTCGACCACCTGGAAGCCGAAGGCATTCACCTGCATCACATCGACCTCGGCGGCGGACTCGGCATTCGCTACCATGACGAAACCGCGCCGACCGTGAAGAGCTATCTCGGCCCACTGCTCGCCAAACTCGCTGGCCGCAAGCTGAAAGTCGTTCTCGAACCCGGCCGCCGCCTTGTCGGCAACGCCGGCCTGTTGCTGACCAAGGTGGAATATCTGAAACCCGGCGAAGTGAAGAATTTCGCCATCGTCGACGCGGCCATGAACGACCTCGCCCGGCCGGCTCTCTACGATGCCTGGCACGATATTGTTCCGGTTGCCCCGCACAGCGGCGATGAAAAATCCTGGGAAATCGTCGGCCCCGTTTGCGAATCCGGTGATTTCCTCGGCCATGAGCGGCCGCTGGCGCTGCAACCTGACGATCTGCTGGCCATCATGTCGGCCGGGGCCTACGGCATGGCCATGAGCTCCAACTACAACACCCGCCCGCGCGCCGCCGAAGTCCTCGTCGATGGCGAACAGATCCACCTCGTTCGTCGCCGCGAAACTGTCGAACAACTGCTCGCCCAGGAATCACTGCTGCCATGACGCCGACACTCCCCGCCGCCCTTGCCCTCGCCGGATTGCTTGCGCTTTCGGCTTGCAGCAAGAAGGCAGAGGAGAAAAAACCCGGCCCGCCGCCAACCCAGATCACGGTCACCCAGGCCCGAGAGATGCCGCTCGAAACCATCGAGCGCACCCTCGGCACATTGGAGGCCATCAACGATCCGAAAATTGCCGCTGAGGTCGCCGGCCGTATCACCCGCATTGCCGTGCGCAGCGGGGAATCCGTCAAGAAGGGGCAGCTCCTCGCCGAGCTCGACCCCAGCGACACCTCCCAGCAACTCCGCAGCGACCAGGGCGAGATCACCCGTCTCGAAGCTCTGCTGGCACAGCAGGAGCGCCTGCTCAACCGGCAGAGCGAACTGGTGCAGAAAAATTTCATCTCGAAAAACGCGCTCGACGACGCCACGGCTCAGCGCGACGCCCTGCGTGGTCAGCTTGAAGCCGCGCGCGGCCGCGCCGGCATCTCCGGCAACAACCTGAAAAAGACTCGCGTGCTGGCACCGTTCGACGGCGTCATCGAAGAACAGCTTGCTTCCACCGGTGACTACGTCAAACTCGGTGACCCGCTGTTCAGGCTGGTCTCGAACGCCGTACTGCGCGCCCACCTGCCCTTCCCCGAAAGCGCCGCTCAACGCTTCAAGCGCGGTCAGACGGTCCGCCTCGTCAGCCCGCTGCTCCCCGGCCAGATCGTCAAAGGTGAAGTTGAAGACATCCGGCCGACACTGACCGAAACCAGTCGCAGCATCGACGTCATCGCGCGCGTCGAGAACAACGGCGAACTGCGTGGCGGTGGATCGGTCGACGCCAGCGTCGTCATCGGCCAGAAGGACAAGGCCATCCTCGTTCCGGAACAGTCCGTTGTCCTGCGCCCGGCCGGCAAGGTGGTCTACGCCATCGCCAACGACAAGGCGCAACAGCGGGTCGTCGAAACCGGCAGCAAGCAAGCCGGTCTGATCGAAATCGTGAGTGGCGTCGCTGCGGGCGAAACCCTGGCGCTTGATGGCGCCGGTTTCCTCAGCAACGGTGCCAGCGTCCACATCCAGGAACGTCCGTCCCCCGGCGCCAAGCCAGCCAGCAAGCCGGCCGAAGCAGCCAAATGACCCTGCCCGAATTATCGATCAAGCGCCATGTGCTGGCCTGGATGCTCAGCCTGGTACTGGTGCTCTTCGGCCTGATCAGCTACGAGCGGATCGGCATGGACCGCTATCCATACATCGAGTTTCCGGTGGTCTCGGTAAGAACCGCGCTGAAGGGGGCCAACCCCGACATCGTCGATGCCTCGGTCACCAACATCATCGAAAGCTCGGTGAACTCCACCCCCGGCATTGAGCACATCCAGTCGACCTCCTCACCCGGCGTCTCGGTGATCAACATCACCTTCAACCTCGAAAAAAAGATCGACGTTGCCTTCAACGAAGTGCAAGCCAAGGTCAATCAGGTACTCCGCCGCCTGCCGAAAGATGCCGACCCGCCAATCGTCGCCAAGGTCGAAACCAACGCCCAGCCGATCATGTGGCTGGCGCTGCAGGGTGACCGTACGCAACAGCAGCTCAACCAGTACGCCATCAATATTCTGAAAAAGCGTCTGGAAACCATTGATGGCGTCGGCGAGGTCCGCCTCGGCGGTCGTCGCGACCGCACCATCCGCGTCAACCTGCTGCCGGACCGCATGGTCGCCATGAGCGTCACGGCGCAGGACATCAGCGACGCGTTTGCCAAAGAGCACGTGCAACTCGCCGGCGGCTTTGTCGTCGGCGCCACCACGGAAAACCTGGTCAAGCTCGACCTCGAATTTCACACCCTGGATGACCTGAGCCAGATGGTGGTTGCCTGGAAGGATGTCAAAGGCGGCAGCGCCCCCATACTGCTCAAGGACGTCGCCGAGATCGAGGATGGACTCACCGATTTCCGCCAGCTCGCGCGCTTCAATGGTGAGATGACCGTTGGGTTGGGTATCGTCAAGGTGGCCAACACCAACACTGTGGCGATCGTCGACAAGATCAAGGCCAAGCTGGAAAACGAACTGCTGCCGCAACTGCCGCCGGGGATGAAGCTGAGTGTCGTTTCCAACGATGCCGTCTTCATTCTCGAAATCGTCAATTCACTAAAGGAGCACCTGCTCGAAGGTACGCTGCTGGCGGCCCTGGTGGTCTGGGTCTTCCTGCGCTCGGTGCGCTCGACGCTGATCATCTCACTGGCCATCCCGGTCTCGCTGGCCGGCGCCATCGCCGTCATCTACTTTTTCGGCTACACCCTCAATTCGCTGACGCTGCTGGCGCTACTGCTACTCATCGGCGTCGTTGTCGATGACGCCATCGTCGTCCTCGAAAACATTTTCCGGCACCGCGAAGAACTCGACGCTGACCCGGTTTCAGCCGCCATCAATGGATCGAACGAGGTCGTGTTCGCCGTCTTTGCCGCCACCCTGTCACTGGTCTCGATCTTCGCCCCCGTGATTTTCATCAGCGGCATCATCGGCCAGTTCTTCCGCTCCTTCGCCGTCGTCGTCACCTTCGGCGTCATCGTCTCGCTTTTCGTTTCGCTGACACTGACGCCGATGCTCTGCTCGCGCTTCCTCCAGGTCACGGAAAAGGGCCACGAGCACGGCCCCCTCTACCGGCGCATCGAGGCCTTCTTCGTCGCTACCGAGGCGTTCTACCGCAGGATGCTCGACTGGGCACTTGGCCACCGCTGGAAGGTGGTTCTCCTCACCTTGCTCACGGTGGCCTCCAGCTTTTTCTTCATCGCCAATATCGGCAAAGCCTTCGCCCCGGAACAGGACGAAGGACGCTTCCTCGTCTATCTGCGCACCCCGCTCGGCTCGTCCATCGAATACACCGATACCCGGCTGCGCATGGTTGAAGAAGTTCTACGCGGCCACAAGGAAGTATTCACTGAATTTGCCCTGATCGGCCTCGGTTCCGCTGGCCAGGTCAACCAGGGCACCGTCGTCGCCCGCATGCTGCCGCGCGAGGAGCGCAGCATCACGCAGCAGGAACTGCTCCCCGTCTTGCGCAAGGAACTGGCGCAGATTCCGGGCGCCCGCGCCTTTGCCGCGCCCTATCCGATGGTCGGAGGCCAGCGTGGCGAGCCGCTGCAATTTGTGCTGGTCGGGGAAACCTTGCCCGAAGTCGGCCGGCTGACCCGCGCGTTGCAGGAAAGACTGGCTTCCGAGCCCGGCCTTGGCCGTATCGACACCGACCTCCAGCTCGACCTGCCACAACTGGTCTTCAAGCCCGACCGCATGCGTATCGCCGCTTCCAACCTGAGCACGCAGGATGTCGCCGCCGCCATCAACATGCTCACTGGCGGCGTAGACCTGGCCAAGTTCAACGATGAACCTGGCGACGGCGAACGCTACGACATTCGCGTCAAGGCCAGGGACGGCGAGTTCACCCAGCCTTCCGACCTGGCGAAAATCTGGCTGCGCTCGAAAGATGGCAAGCTGGTACGCCTCGACTCGGTGGCAACCTTTACCGAAACACTGGGTCCGGCCGTAATCGGCCGATTTGATCTGCAATACGCCGCCTCGTTCTTCGCCACTCCGACAATGCCGCTCGGCGAAGCCGTGGACTACGTCAAGGGCATTGCCGCCGAACTCCTCCCCCCGGGCTACCAGATCAAGATGGTCGGCCAGGCCGAGGAATTCAGCAAAACTGTGAAATACGTAGCCTTCGCTTTCTCGCTGGCAATGATCCTGCTGTACATGGTGCTGGCCAGCCAGTTCGATTCTTTCCTGCAGCCCTTCATCGTGATGCTGGCGCAACCCCTGGCCATCGTCGGCGGCGTCGCTGCACTGTGGCTGTTCGGGCAGACCTTGAATATCTATTCGATGATCGGCCTGGTGCTATTGATCGGCCTGGTCGCCAAGAACTCGATCCTGCTTGTCGACCTCACCAACCAGCGACGGAGCAGCGGCATGGGCATCGACACTGCCTTGAGAAATGCCTGCCCGATCCGCATGCGCCCGGTGCTGATGACCTCGGCCACCGTCATCCTCGCCCTCTTCCCCGCCGCGCTCGGTCTGGGTGCAGGAGCCGAAACCAACCAGCCGCTGGCGATCGCCGTCATCGGGGGCATGATTTCCTCGACCCTGCTGACCCTGGTTGTCGTACCGGCGGTGTACTCGCTGGTCGAGAACCGTCTGACTCGAAGCACCCGCTCCGCAAACGCGACACACTGACCTGCCGCCGCGGCATTCTGTCGCACCCTGCGGCCACAAGGTCTGCGGAGCGTAAAATGCCGACCATGCCTTCAAGCTTCATCGCCTCCAGTCTGCTCCAGCGCCTTGTCGTCCTGCGCCGAATTTCGGTGCTGGCACAAGGGCTGGTGCTGTTGCTGGCAGTCGCCTGGTTGAAGATACCGCTGCCCGTCGGCACGCTGGTCGCCATCACGGTAGTGCTGGCGCTGTTCAACCTGTTCACACAATGGCGCCTGCAGCAGACACGCCCGGTCAGCGACGACGAAAATCTCGCCCAACTACTGGTTGACGTCGCCGCACTCGGGGCGCTCCTGTACTTCTCAGGCGGCTCTGCCAACCCTTTCGTCTCGCTATTCCTCGTGCCGATCACCATCGCCGCCACCGCCTTGCCGGCCCGACATGCGTGGTTCATGGCCGGCGCAACGACCCTCGTGTACACCTTCCTGATGTTCTGGAACCAGCCGTTGCCGCCACCACAAGGGGAAATGGCCGAGCTCGATGCGCTGGTCGCACGCGCCTCCGGCGTTGCACCGGAGCACGCTGGCCATGTCAGCGGCTTTGCGCTGCATATCCTCGGCATGTGGCTCAATTTTGTCGTCAGCGCAGCCATCGTCGCCCTCTTCCTGACGCGCATGGCAGCCACCCTGAAAGCCCGCGAGAAGGAACTGGCAACAGCACGCGAGGCAGCCCTGCGCAATGAACAGATTCTCACGCTCGGCACCCTGGCTGCCGGCGCAGCGCACAAGCTTGGCACGCCGCTGTCGACTATGGCCGTCGTGCTGCGCGAAGCCGAGCTGGCACATGGTGACAACGTCGAATTGCGCGAAGACATGCAACTTTTGCGCGCCCAGGTCGAAGAGTGCAAAAAGATCCTGTCGCAAACCCTGGCCTCGGCCGGTCAAGCCCGCGACGAAGCCTCACAGCAGCTGCCGCTGGACGCTTACCTTGAACGCCTGCTCGAAGAGTGGCGCCTGATTCGCCCACGCGCAACCATCCACGAAACACTGGATGGCGACCGGCCGGCACCACTGGTTGCGACCGATCGCACCCTTGAGCAGGCGCTGCTCAACCTGCTCGACAACGCGGCTGATGCGTCGCCGGAGGGGCTTGAATTCCAGGCGCAATGGGACGCAGCCACCCTTGTCATCAACATCCTCGACGATGGCCCGGGCATTGATCAGCAGACAGCCGCCCGTATCGGCGAAGCCTTCTTCAGCACCAAGCAGGCAGCCGACGAAGGCGCCAGCGGCGGGCTCGGCATCGGTTTCTTTCTTACCAACGCCACCCTGGAACGTTTTGGTGGCCGCGTCGAACTCACCCCTCGGGAAACCGGTGGTACCCGTACTCGCGTCACTCTTCCTCTCTCCAGTCTTTGCAGCGGACCGACATGAACACCACCAGCGACCAGGACAAGCCCACCCTTCTGCTCGTCGACGACGATGAAGCCTTTCGCCGCGTACTGGCGCGGGCGATGGAGCGCCGAGGCTATGCAGTGACCGCCGCCGCCGACGTTGCCGAAGCACTGCTTGCCGCTCAACAGCACTCACCGGAGTTTGCCGTCGTTGATCTGAAAATGCCGGGCGAATCCGGGCTGGTGCTGATCGAAAAGCTGATCGAGCTCGACCCGAACACGCGCGTTGTCATGCTCACCGGCTACGCCAGCATTGCCACGGCGATCGAGGCCATCAAACTGGGCGCCACGCACTATCTCTCCAAGCCGGTCGATGCCGACGAGGTGGTGGCCGCCCTGAACAAGGTCGAGGGCGACTCCTCGCTCAACATTTCCGACTCGCCCCTGTCCGTCGACCGGCTCGAGTGGGAGCACATCCAGCGGGTCCTCGGCGAGAATGACGGCAACGTTTCGGCGACAGCGCGGGCGCTGAAAATGCACCGGCGTACCCTGCAGCGCAAACTGAACAAGCGCCCCGTAAGGGAATAACCGGGTATGAGCCTTACCCCACCTTCGCACCAGCGCCTCGACAAATGGCTATGGGCGGCACGTTTCTTCAAGACCCGTGCACTGGCTTCTGAAGCCATTGCCGGCGGCAAGGTCAAACTCAATGGCAACACCGCCAAACCGGCCAAGGAAATAAAACCGGGGGACACCCTGGAAATTTCGATCGGTCATCAGCAATGGATTGTGAAAGTGAGCGCACTCAACGAATATCGCCGGCCAGCATCTGAGGCACAGACGCTCTATGCGGAAACTGAAGAGAGCCGCACGCAACGGATGCAGGCATCTACCGAGCGGGCCATGGCCCCCGCCCCCGGGGCCTACCTCAAGGGCCGGCCGACCAAACGCGACCGACGACAGATCCAGCGATTTTCCGGCTGACGGGAACCTCGGCAGCGGCTTGGCGGTCAGCATACAATCGCCCTTTCCGGGGCGATCCCTTTCAAGGCCAAGCGCATGTTCCGTACCCTCAACCAGCCCGCCCTGTGGGTGGTCACTCTCTCCGCCGCCGGCATCCTCATGGTCACCATGGGCGCCCGTCAGTCGCTCGGGCTGTTCGTCTCGCCGCTGAACACCAGCACCGGCCTCGGCATCGCCTCGATCAGCCTGGCTCTGGCCGTCGGCCAGTTCATGTGGGGTGCCATCCAGCCGATTGCCGGCGCCGTCGCCGATCGCTACGGCCCGGGCAAGGTGCTGGTCGGCGGCCTGCTGCTGCTGGCCATTGGCAGCGCGGTCACGCCCTTCATGGGCAGCACCTGGGGGTTGATCGTCTCGCTCGGCTTGTTCTCGGCCATCGGCTCCGGTGCCGGCAGTTTCTCGGTACTCATCGGCGCCGCCACGGCACGTATGCCGCTGACTTCGCGCGGCGCAGCCTCAGGCATCATCAACGCCGGAGGCTCCTTCGGCCAGTTTGTATTCGCACCGATTCTGCAGAAATTGATCCAGACCGTGGGCTGGATGGGTGCCATGTGGTCGCTGGCCATCATGACGCTGGCCGCACT
>JBAYVG010000001.1:0-82140 GCA_041674785.1 Rhodocyclaceae bacterium | reverse complement strand
TCGGCTACCCGCTGATGCTCAAGGCCAGCTGGGGCGGCGGCGGACGCGGCATGCGCGTGATCGAGACCGAAGCTGACCTCGGCCCGCTGATGGAAGTGGCCAAGCGCGAGGCGCTGGCGGCTTTCGGCAACGACGAGGTCTATCTGGAAAAGCTGGTGCGCCGTGCCCGCCACGTCGAAGTGCAGGTGCTCGGCGACACGCATGGCCAGCGCGTGCATCTCTTTGAGCGCGACTGCTCGGTACAGCGCCGCAACCAGAAGGTGGTCGAGCGCGCACCGGCGCCCTATCTGGACGACGTTACCCGCGCCGATCTGTGTGCTTCGGCCCTGAAACTGGCGGCCGCCGCCAACTACACCCACGCCGGCACCGTCGAATTCCTGATGGATGCCGATACCGGCAAGTTCTACTTCATCGAAGTGAACCCGCGTATCCAGGTCGAGCACACCGTGACCGAGCAAGTCACTGGCGTCGATATCGTCAAGGCGCAGATTCGCATTACCGAGGGCGCACGCATCGGCGCAGAAGATTCCTATGTGCCGCTGCAGGCCGACATCGCGCTCAAGGGCCATGCCCTGCAATGCCGCGTCACGACCGAAGATCCCGAGAACGCGTTCACGCCGGACTACGGCAAGATCGCCGTCTATCGCAGTGCGGCCGGCTTCGGCATCCGGCTCGATGCCGGCACCGCCTATTCCGGTGCGGTCATTACGCCGTTCTACGACTCGTTGCTGGTCAAGGTGACGTCCTGGGGCCATACCGCCGATGAGGCTGCAGCCCGCATGGATAGGGCCTTGCGCGAGTTCCGCGTGCGCGGGCTGACGACCAACCTGCAGTTCCTGGAAAACGTCATTGCCCACCCGCAGTTCCGTTCCGGCGAATGCATCACGCGCTTCATCGACGTTACGCCGGAGCTGTTCCAGTTCCAGAAGCGTCGTGATCGTGCGACGCGGCTCTTGAAGTTCCTCGGTGAAGTAGCGGTCAACGGCAACCCGGAGATGAAGGGGCGCAAGCTGCCAGAGCTGCCGCTCGGCCGTCCGATCAAGCCGGAGCTCAGCCTCTCCGCGCCGATCCCGAAGGGTTCGCGCGACCGGCTGAAGGAACTGGGCGCGACGAAGTTCTCGCAGTGGATGAAGGATCAGCCGCAGGTGCTGCTCACCGATACGACCATGCGTGATGCCCACCAGTCGCTGTTCGCTACACGCATGCGCAGCCACGACATGCTGGCCATCGCGCCGTACTATGCGCGCATGGCTTCCGGCCTGTTTTCGATGGAATGCTGGGGTGGTGCCACCTTCGACGTTTCACTGCGCTTCCTCAAGGAAGACCCGTGGGAACGCCTGGCGCGGTTACGTGAAGCCGTTCCGAACGTTCTCTTCCAGATGCTGCTGCGTGCGTCGAACGCCGTCGGCTACACCAACTACAGCGACAACGTCGTCCGCTACTTCGTGCAGCAGGCGGCGAAGGAGGGCGTCGATGTCTTCCGTGTCTTCGACTCGCTGAACTGGGTCGACAACATGCGCGTAGCGATGGATGCGGTGATCGACACCGGTGCGCTGTGCGAAGGCACGATCTGCTACACCGGCGACCTGTTCGATGCGAAGCGGCCGAAATACAACCTGAAGTACTACGTCGATCTGGCCAAGCAGCTGGAGAAGGCCGGTGCGCACATCATCGGCATCAAGGATATGGCCGGTGTCTGCAAGCCGCGTGCGGCGCGCGAACTGGTGCGGGCGCTGAAGCAGGAGGTCGGCTTGCCGCTGCACTTCCATACCCACGACACCAGCGGCATCGCCGCTGCCTCGGTACTGGCCGCCGTTGAAGCCGGCTGCGATGCGGTCGATGGCGCGCTCGACGCCATGAGCGGCCTGACCTCGCAGCCCAACCTCGGCTCGATTGCCGCTGCACTGCAGGGTTCGGAACGCGACCCCGGCGTCGACCTGCCGGCCCTCGAAGCTCTGTCGCATTACTGGGAAGGCGTGCGCCGCTACTACGCGCCCTTCGAGGCCGACATCCGCTCCGGCACCTCGGACGTCTACAACCACGAGATGCCCGGTGGTCAATACACCAACCTGCGCGAGCAGGCCCGCGCCATGGGCCTGGAGCACCGCTGGCCGGAAGTCTCGAAGGCCTACGCCGACGTGAACATCCTGTTCGGCGATATCGTCAAGGTCACGCCGACCTCGAAGGTGGTCGGTGATATGGCGCTGTTCATGGTTGCCAACGACCTGAAGCCGGATGAAGTGAAGAACCCGGCGCGTGAAGTTGCCTTTCCCGAGTCCGTCATCTCGCTGTTCAAGGGCGAACTCGGCTTCCCCGCTGATGGCTTCCCCAAGGACCTTGAAGCCAAGGTGCTCAAGGGCGAGAGGCCGCTGGCTGGACGTGCCGGCGATTTCCTGCCGGAAGTCGATCTCGAAGCAAAGCGTGCCGAAGCCGAGGCCGCCATCGGTCGCCGTGTGAACGACACCGATCTTGCCTCCTACCTGATGTACCCGAAGGTCTTCCGCGACTACGCTGAACACCGCCGCATCTACAGTGATATTTCCCTGTTGCCGACATCGCCCTTCTTCTACGGTCTGCGCGACCGCGAAGAGATCGCCGTCGACATTGACAAGGGCAAGACGCTGGTTATCCGCCAGACCGGGCGCTCCGACACGGTGGACGAAGAAGGCAAGGTCAAGGTCTTCTTCGAGCTCAATGGCCAGCCGCGCACGGTGCGCGTGCCCAAGGCCGGTCTGGCCGGCAGCGGCCGCTCGCGGCCGAAGGCCGAGGAGGGCAATGCCGCGCACGTTGGTGCGCCGATGCCGGGGGCGGTTGTCACGGTAGCGGTCAAGCCCGGACAGAAGGTGAAGAAGGGCGACCCGCTGCTGTCGATCGAGGCGATGAAGATGGAAACGATGTTGACCGCCGAGCGCGATGCCAGTGTTCTAACGGTGCATGTCAAACCCGGAGACGCTGTGAACGCAAAGGATTTGCTGCTTGAGCTAAGCTGACGCAGGCCCTAAGATCGCATAAAAATATCAGTGAGGAGACAGCGGCGATGAGCACCTTCCGGGAACTGTATGACTGGAACGAGAGAACGTTCTGGAATTCGCTGAGCAAGAAGCTTTCGAGCTTTCTCCTGCTCTTTGTCATCAATCTCGGCTATCTCTACGTCTACTTCGACAAGAAGCGTTTCATCGAAGCCGCCCTCACACAAGGACAGGCTTCGCCTGAACTGGCGGCCACCATCAACGGTGCGCTGGATGCCGGGCTGGTGACGATTCTGGGGCTGACCGTGCTCGGGTTGGCATGGACCATTGGGCAGGTGCTCTACCTGCGCTATTTGATCCTCAAGCCGGTACGCTCGGTGATCACCACTTTCAACGAAATCGCCGAAGGTGCCGGTGATTTTTCACGCGACCTGAAACCCATTTCGCACGACGAGTTTCGTGATCTGGCCGAGAGCTACAATCGCTTTGCCGAGAAGATGCGGCAGATCATCAGCGATATCCGCAAGGCCAGCATCGAGATCGCCCGCGAAGCGGTGCAGGTCAAGGTTCGTGTCGACGAAACCGGCAAGAGCGCGCGGCAGCAGGGTGAAATGACCGAGCTGGTATTTACTGCCAGCACCGAAGCGACCCAGGCGATCGACGAGGTTTCGCGCAGCACGCAGGTGATCTCCGATTCCACCAATACCAACCTCGACGGTGCCCGCGTCTCATTGCGCGAGATGCAGGAAATCTCCAGCAAGATCAACGTCGTCGGCGAAAAGGTGCTGCGCTTCAACCAGACTGTTGACGACCTTTCCCAGCGTTCAGCCTCGATCAATCAGATTGCCGCACTGATCCGCGAGGTGGCCGACCAGACCAATCTGCTGGCGCTGAATGCCGCGATCGAGGCGGCGCGCGCCGGCGAGGCCGGACGAGGCATCGCTGTGGTCGCCGACGAGGTGCGCAAACTGGCCGAGCGGGTGACGGTTGCTTCGGCCGAGATTACTGGCAACATCGACAAGATGCTGTCGCTGGTCGGCAACACGCGTACCGAGAACGAGGAGATTAACGCCGACGTGCAGCAGACGCGCGAGGTGGTCGGTCGTTCGGCAACGCATTTCGAGCAGATGGTGGTCGACTTCGAGAAAACCGGCGAGCAGTTGCTGCATATCGCCAGTGCCATGGAGGAACTGTCGTCAACCAACGGTCAGGTCCATGAAAATGTTTCGCAGATCCACCAGCTGTCCGGTGAAGTGGCTCGCTACATGGCCGACTCGGAAGAGCGCACGAATGCCCTGGCCGCCGCTACCGAGGGCGTTCAGGAACTGGTTTCGCGCTTCAAGACCGGCAGTGGCGCTTTCGATGCGGCGGTCGACAAGTCGCGCTTGTTGCGTGATGCCGTGCAGGCGCAGCTTACGGAGATGCAGCGTGCCGGAATCGATGTCTTTGATCGCAACTACGTTCCTGTGGGCAAGTGCACGCCGCCCAAATACAAGCTTGCCTGGGGCGAGGAATATGCCCGCCGCTGCCAGGGCCTGCTTGAGAAATGCCTGGGTGAGGTGCCGGGCTGCGCCTACGCCGTGGCGGTCAATATCGATGGCTATCTGTCGGCCCACAACCTCAAGTTTTCCAAGCCGCTGACTGGCGACCCGGCGGCGGATCTGGTTGGCAATCGCACTTGCCGCAAGTTTGAGAATCCCGGCGAGTTGCGTGCGGCCAAGAACACCCTGCCAGTACTGGTGCGCACCTATGTGCGCGATACCGGCGAGCTGCTCTGCGATATCGCCCTGCCGATCGAGGTGTCCGGGCGTCTATGGGGCAATGTCCGTGTGGGTACCGTCGCCGAGGCGCTGCTGGCGGAGTGAGTCTGGGCGCGGGATGCGCCGGTGGCGGAAATTCACTCCCGACCGGTGCCCCGGATTCGGTTGATCCACGTCAAGGCTGCGGGGCGCCGGCTGTCTTCTAATACGCCGTACCCCAAAACAAGGCATTCCCGATGTTCCGCATATCCCAGTACATGGCCGAAATCGCGTCACCGACGCCGATGGGCCCGAAGCGCAACCCCCCCGGCCCGGTGGTGATCTGGAACCTGATCCGCCGCTGCAACCTGACCTGCAAGCACTGCTACTCGATCTCCGCCGACAAGGATTTTCCTGGCGAGCTGAGCACCGAGGAAATCTACGGTGTGATGGACGACCTCAAGGGCTTCCGTGTGCCGGTGCTGATCCTCTCCGGCGGCGAGCCGCTGCTGCGGCCGGACATCTTCGACATTGCCAAGCGGGCCAAAGCCATGGGCTTTTACGTCGGCCTGTCGTCAAACGGCACGCTGATCGATGATAGCAACATCGACCAGATCGCCGAATGCGACTTCAACTATGTTGGCGTCTCACTCGATGGCATCAAGGAAACGCACGACAAGTTCCGGCGCATGGACGGTGCCTTTGAAGCGTCGCTGCAAGGCATCCGCCGCTGCCGCGACCTCGGTCTGAAGATCGGCGTCCGCTTCACGATGACGCAGGACAATGCCCACGACTTGCCGGGCCTCCTCAAGCTGGTCGAGGACGAAGGCATTGACCGTTTCTATTTCTCGCATCTGAACTACGCCGGCCGTGGCAACAAGAACCGCAAGGACGACGCGCAGCACAAGCTGACGCGCTGGGCCATGGACCTGTTGTTCGATACCTGCTGGGAATACCAGCAGCGCGGGCTGGAGAAGGAATTCACTACCGGCAATAACGATGCCGACGGCGTCTATTTCCTGCAATGGGTGCAGAAGCGCTTCCCCGACCGGGCAGCGCATGTGGAGGCCAAGCTGCGCCAGTGGGGTGGCAACTCCTCGGGTGTGAACGTCGCCAACATCGATAACCTGGGCAATGTGCATCCGGACACCATGTGGTGGCATTACACGCTGGGCAACGTGCGCCAGCGGCCGTTCTCGGCGATCTGGCCGGACACCTCCGACCCGTTGATGGCTGGCCTCAAGCAGCATCCACGGGCGGTCAAGGGGCGTTGTGGTGAGTGCCAGTACCTTGAAATCTGCAACGGCAACACCCGCGTGCGGGCGCAGCAGATGACCCAGGACCCGTGGGCCGAAGACCCGGGCTGCTACCTCGACGACGACGAAATCGGTGTTGTCTCCTCCGGCGAGCGGGTCACGGTGACGCCGTATGTGCGCATCAAGAGGAGCGATTCATGAACTGGCTGAATTTGAAAATCGGGGTCTCGGCAGCCTATCTGGCGGTTTTTCTTTTTGGCATGGCCTCGTTTGCCGAAGCGGCCGAAGCTGTCGATGCGCCAGCGCTCTACAAGGAACACTGCCTGTCCTGCCACGGCGAGAACCGCCTCGGTGGCGTCGGTCCGGCCTTGCTGCCGGAAAACCTTGAGCGTCTGCGCAAGCCGGAAGCCCTCAAGGTTATCCGCGAAAGCCGTCCGGCAACGCAGATGCCGCCCTTCGGCGACAAGCTGAAAGCCGAGGAAATCCAGGCGCTGGCTGATTTCATCTACACCAAGGTGACGCCGGCGCCGGTCTGGGGTGAGGCTGAAATCAAGGCCTCGCAGGTGGTCGACACGGCTGCCCTCGATCTGCCGAACAAGCCTTCTGCGGCACTCAAGGGCGCCGATCCGATGAACCTGTTCATTGTTGTCGAAACCGGCGACCACCACGTGTCGGTGCTCGATGGCGACAAGCTTGAGCGTATTCACCGCTTCCCCAGTCGCTATGCGCTGCATGGTGGCCCGAAGTATTCACCGGACGGCCGCTTCGTCTACTTTGCCTCGCGCGATGGCTGGATCACCAAGTACGACCTGTGGAACCTGACCGTCGTTGCCGAAACGCGCGCCGGCCTGAACACCCGCAATGCCGCCGTCTCCGGCGACGGCAAGTGGGTAATGGTCGCCAACTACCTGCCGCATACGCTGGTCGTACTCGATGCGAAGGATCTGTCGCTGACCAAGATCATCCCGGTGGTGAACGCCAAGGGTGACAAGACCTCGCGCGTTTCTGCCGTCTACGATGCCTCGCCGCGCAAGAGCTTCGTTGCTGCGCTGAAGGACGTGCCGGAAGTGTGGGAAATCAGCTACGACCCGAATGCCGAGCCGGTGGCTGAAGGGCTGGTCCATGACTTTCAGTACAAGGAAGGCGACTTCAAGCCTGGTTTCTTCTACCCACGGCGCACGTTGTTGAAGGATTACCTCGACGACTTCTTCTTCACCCAGAGCTACGACGAAATCCTCGGTGCCTCGCGCTCGGCGACCAAGGGCCAGGTGATCTACCTCGACGGCCGCAAGAAGGTGGCTGACCTCGATCTTCCGGGCATGCCGCACCTGGGGTCCGGCATTACCTGGAAATGGAAGGATGCAGCCGGCAAGGAGCGCCTGGTGATGGCCTCGCCGAACCTGAACGAGGGCCTGATCACCGTCATCGACCTGAAGACCTTCGAGAACGTGAAGCAGATCAGGACGCGCGGCCCCGGCTTTTTCATGCGCAGCCACGAGAACACACGCTACGCCTTCACCGACTCGATGATGAGCAAGGAGCACAAGAATAAGCTGCAGATCATCGACAAGCAGACGCTTGAGGTGGTCAAGGAAATCGAGGCGCCGGCGGGGCAGACGCTGGCCCACGTCGAATTCACCAAGGACGGCCGCTACGCGCTGGCCAGCCTGTGGGAGCTCGACGGTGCGCTGGTGGTCATCGACATGAAGACACTGACCGAAGTGAAACGCATCCCGGCCAAGAAACCGGTCGGCAAGTACAACGTGTGGAACAAGATCACGCGTTCGGAGGGCACCAGCCACTAAGCGTTAACCACGGCGGACACGGCGGGCACGGCGAGATCTTTGTCGTCGGTTTTCGCCGTGTCCGCCGTGCACGCCGTGGTGCATGCTTTTTCAATGTCCAGAATCGTCGTCCTCAACAAGCCCTACGGCTACCTCAGCCAGTTCACCCCGGAAGGCCGCTGGAAAGGGCTGGCCGAGCTGCTGTCCGTGCCCGGTGTCTACGTTGCCGGGCGGCTCGATGCTGACAGCGAGGGGCTGCTGATTCTCACCGACGATGGCAAGCTGCAGGCGCGTATTGCCGAACCGAAGCACAAGCTGCCGAAAACCTACTGGGTGCAGGTCGAAGGCGACCCCACCGAGGCGGCGCTGGACCAGTTGCGTCGCGGTGTGCGCTACGCCGATTTCACCACGCTACCCTGTGGCGTTCGCCGAATCGATGTGCCGGAAAATCTGTGGGAGCGTGATCCGCCGATCCGCTTTCGCCAGGCAATTCCCACGTCCTGGCTCGAACTGACCGTGTCCGAAGGCAAGAACCGTCAGATCCGACGCATGACAGCGCATGTAGGCTTTCCCACCTTGCGCCTGATCCGCTATGCTGTTGGCGCGTTGTCCATTGAAGGCATGGCGCCCGGTGACTGGCGCGAGTTCGTTGGCAACTACGCTGATCTGGCGGGGGCGGCAAACTCCGGGTAGCGAACGCTAATGGGCCAGGCTTGGCCGGTCTCTCACGAAAGCAAATATCCATGAAGAAATTCTTCCCGCTCGCTGTCGCAATCGTCTGCTCGGCTATGTTTGCCTCTGTCAGCGCCCATGCAGTGCCCAAGGCTGCAGAAACGGCGGACGGTACGGTCGTCAATGGTCAGGCCACAGCGCCGAAAGCCAAGGCCGCTGCGGCCAAGGCAGGAAAAAAGAAATCACCCCGGAAATCGTCCGGCAAAGCCAGTTAACCAGCGCTTTCGTGGGCAAAAGGCAGGGGGAGCCGGCCTTTTTCGTTATCGCTATTTTTTTGCAGGATGCGGGAGCCAAGCGTGCCGTCGATTCTTCGCCGTTTTTTTGTGCTGTGTGCGTTATTCACAGCGTCGACTCTTTTCGCCCAGACGGCATCGATGCCGCGTGTCGAGCTGACGGCTGGCTTTCACCGTATCGAGGCCGAGGTTGCTGCCAACCAGACTGATCGTTCGCAGGGTTTGATGCACCGGCGTGCCCTGGCCCCCAATCAGGGGATGATCTTCGCCTTTCCGCAGACCGCTACGCACTGCTTCTGGATGCGGAACACGCCTTTGCCCTTGTCGATTGCCTTCCTTGACGAGAAGGGAACGATCATCAGCATCGATGAAATGGCGCCGGAGACTGAAGACAATCATTGCCCCACCCGCCCGGCCCGTTTCGCGCTGGAAATGAATTCGGGCTGGTTCAAGGCCAAGGGCTTGCGGCCCGGCACGGTGATTGTCGGCGTCGACAGACTGCCGGCAGCGCGCTGAGAAAGCCTTGCTTATGCAGGTTTCAGGCTGGCGTTCTTGTTTGCCAGGGGGCGTGTTTGGTGCCGCCTTGCGAGGCTGGTTGCGAGAGCCGGGCTCGCTTACCGCGCGTCTGCAACGCCGTGGCCGTTTCCGTATCCGCCTGCTGTGGCAGCGTTTGCATCACGCCAATGCCGATGAATGCAGTGCGCTTGGTCTGATCCCGGGCAGCCGATGCTGGGTACGCGAAGTGGTTCTGTTTTGTGACGACGTGCCGGTAATCTTTGCCCATACCGTGCTGCCGGTAAGGCCGCGCGGTGTGCTGACTCGTTGGTTCGCCCGTCTTGGCAGCCGTTCGCTCGGTTCGCTGCTCTTCGCCCATCCCGGCTTTATTCGTAGCCATCTGGCATTTTCGCGCATCGATATGCGCCATCCGCTGCACGCTAGTGCGATGTCCACGCTTGGTGTGGATCCCGCTGGCGGCTTCCTTGCACGCCGTTGTACTCACCGCTTGCATGGGCAGACGGTACTCGTTACCGAGGTGTTTTCGCCGCGCCTGGAGAAGTCTGCCGCCGGTGCATGAATTGACCGCGCAGCAGACAAGCGCGGGTTAGAGGGTGTTGCCGCGCACCATCGCCATGATCTGCCCTGCATCGAGGCTGTTTGCCTTTTGCTGGATCTGAGGCAGGTACTGGTTCTGCAACTGTTTGGCCGGGCCCAGCAGATTCTGGAAGGTCTCCTGCAGCAACTGCGTGCTCATCTGCCGGTTGCCGGCGTAATAGCGTTTTGCCAGTTGGCCAAGGGCATAGGTGCTGGCGAACGAGAAGGCCATGCCGGTAGCCGCACGGCCGATACCGCCGAGCGTCTTGCCGGCAACTTTGCCGAGTAGTCCGCCGAGCAGCTTGCGGCCGAACTGTTCGAGGTACTGTGATGTCAGGCCGACGCCGACGGTGGCGAGAAATTCCTTGATGTGACCCTGGTCGAGCTCGTAACCGTAAGCCTGGCCGATGCGGTACACCAGCTTCACCTGCAGCGGGATGATGGCCACCGAAGCCCAGGATTGCGGCAGCAGTTCAAGGGCGCCGTTGAGAATGGCGTGGTTGAGGATCGACTGGTCGAGTTCGGCGTCGCTGATATTGGCTTGTGCGGCGACAATGGGAGGTGCTACCGGCGGCATAACGCCCGCTGGCATCTGCGCTGCAGCGTTGCCCCATGCGTTGGCCAGTGCGTCGGCCTGGCGTTCGTTTTCGGCGCTTTGTACGTCGCCTTCGAGGCCAAGCTGCGCTTTCAGTTCGCGCAGGAAGCGCTTTTCGGCATCGTTCTGGCGGCCGTCCGCGTCGCAGACGCAGACCGCCATTTCATAAGCAAATTGGCGTTGCCCCAGTTCGCTTAGTGCCTTGGTCGCATCGGCCAGGCCAACACGCTTGAACAATATGTCCTGGTAGAGGCGGGGAAGATCGGGGGCATCGCTCCCCAGCGTTTCGGTGAAGCGGCGGATGTGTTCGCGCTCGCGGTCGTCATTAGCGCCATCGGCAAAAGCGGCGAGCAGATTGATCGTCAGGATGGCGTTTTCCGGGGACATGAAATCTCCATTTCAGGTAATGGTATGGGCGGCGTATCCAGTGTCGGCGCTCAACGGCCAGGCATTTGCTTGCGGACGAAAAACGGGCACCGTCAGGGTGCCCGTTCTGCGCGGCAACTGTATTGCGCTCAGCCGAAGTTCTTGGCGGCGAAATCCCAGTTGGCGAGGTTGTTGAGGAAGGTCTCGACGAACTTCGGGCGCAGGTTGCGGAAGTCGATGTAGTAGGCGTGTTCCCACACGTCGATACACAGCAGAGCCTTGTCGCCGGTGGTCAGCGGGGTGCCGGCAGCGCCCATATTGACGATATCCACCGAACCGTCAGCCTTCTTCACCAGCCAGGTCCAGCCTGAACCGAAGTTGCCTACGGCGGAGGTCTGGAATGCCTTCTTGAATTCGTCGAACGAGCCCCACTTCTTGTTGATGGCATCGGCCAGCGCACCGCTCGGGGCGCCGCCACCATTCGGCTTCAGGCAGTTCCAGAAGAAGGTGTGGTTCCACACCTGCGCGGCGTTGTTGTAGACGCCGCCGGCCGGGGCCTTCTTGACGATGGCTTCAAGATCGAGGGCTTCGAATTCGGTGCCCTTGATCAGGTTGTTCAGGTTAACCACATACGCGTTGTGGTGCTTGGCGTAGTGGTATTCGAAAGTTTCCTTGCTCATGTGCGGCGCCAGGGCGTCCATGGCGAAGGGAAGTTGCGGCAGTTGATGTTCCATGGGTTTCTCTCTTTGGGTTTTTGTTGAAGGGTCTTGCAAACCGGTGCTCGTTATTCCGTGCGGCAGAACGTGAAATTATACGTCGCGCCCGTCGCTGCCCGGAATGGCCGAACTGTCAGTATTGGCCAGTGTTGTTGGTAGCAGCGCATCATCGTTGTCGATTGCGGTGACGCGGGCATCCAAGCGGCCATGCGCGAGGTAGACCCGGATGTTTGCGCTTGGTTCCATGTGCTTTGCCTGGCGAACGATGTGGCCTTTTTCATCCCTTACGACGGCATAGCCACGGCTGAGCACCGCCTGCGGGTTGAGGTGCCCCAGGCTGCCGGCCAGGCTTGCCAATGTGCTGGACTGCTGGTTCACCTGGCGCTGCCACGCGTGCTGTAGCCGCGTCGCCAGATGATCTACGTGCTGACCTGCAAGAGCGGTGTCCGGTCGCACCAGGGTCAGCCGCTGGCGCAGTGCAGTCAGGCGCGTGGCGCTGCTGGTCTGGTGGCGCATGGCGGCTGCACTCAGGCGCTGGCTCAGATGCCCGAGGGTTTCCCGTTGCCGTTGCAGGCGCTCGGCCGGGTGGGTCAGCCGGTGCGCCAGCCAGTCCAGGCGCTGGGCGCGCTGGGCGATGGCTTGGGTGGTGTGCCGGCGTAGTGTGCTGGCGAGTTCTGATAGCTGGTATTGCAGACGCCGTTGTTCCGGTGCTGCGATTTCAGCCGCCGCAGTGGGTGTCGGTGCGCGCAGGTCAGCGGCAAAGTCGGCGATGGTGAAATCAGTTTCGTGGCCAACGCCGCTGATGACGGGGGTCGGGCAGGCGCGAATGGCGCGGGCCACAACTTCCTCATTGAATGCCCAGAGGTCCTCGATGCTGCCGCCACCTCGGCAGACAATCAGGGTGTCACAGCGCTTGCTGTCGCCCGCTGCAGTAATGGCTGCAGCAATCTGCACTCCTGCTCCTTCGCCTTGCACCGGGGTAGGAAAAACAAGCACTTCTATATGTGGTGCGCGGCGTGCGAGGGTTGCCAGCACGTCGCGCAAGGCCGCCGCCTGCAGTGAGGTGACGATACCTATCCGCTGCGGAAAGGCGGGCATGGGACGTTTGTCTTCGGCAGCAAACAAGCCTTCGGCTTCGAGCTTGGCCTTCAGCTTGTGGAATTTCTCGAAAAGATTGCCGACACCGGCTTGACGCATGGTTTCCACGTTGAGCTGGAAGTCACCCCGTGCTTCATAAAGCGTGACGAGTACGCGCGCTTCGACGTGCTGGCCGTTGGCCAGTCGCCAGCCAAGGAGCGCATTGCGGTTGCGGAACATGACGCAACGCACCTGGGCGGATGCATCCTTGAGGGTGAAGTAGGCGTGGCCAGAGGCGGCTTGCGTCAGATTGGAAATTTCTCCGGCAACCCAGCAAAGGGGAAAGCCGCTCTCCAGACGCTCGCGAACAAGACGGTTAAGAACGGCAATGCTTAGCGGGGAAAATGGGGTGGAATCAGGCATGGCTTCATTCTAACCGATGCCGATATGCACACCCTGCGGGGGTTTGTGGCGCACTTGTCTCCTGAAACCCGCATTACTCCGTTGGCTTAATTTAACTCATTGATTATAAACGATAAAAATCAATGCCTCTTTTCTGTGCAAAGTAAGAAAAAGCCTTGTGGAATGGCGATTTAGACATTTTTGTGACAATCAATCCACACAGTTATCCACAGATTTTGTGGATAAGCCGGACCCCCCTTACTTTAGGCATAGGCGACGTAAGTTTGGCGTAAGCGGGATGCACATTTTTGTGCATCGGCGAGGTGGCATTTGCGTTGCTGGCGGCCACCGGATAACGCTTGGGGCTTGCCCGATCCGCCCTCTACAGGCTAAAGTTGCCCGCTGAAATTTATCGGGGAGTTCGCGTGTTCGCCATCATTCAGGCTGCTGGTTGGCCCATCTGGCCGTTGCTTCTGGCTTCGATCATTGCTGTTGCCCTTATCATCGAGCGTCTGGTGGCGTTGCGCCGGGTCAAGGTTAACCCTCCCGGCCTGCTGCAGCGTGTTCTTGGCGAATATCAACAGAGCGGTTTCAGTGAGGCGCAGGTCGCCGAACTGGAAAAGCAGTCACCCCTCGGTCGAGTCCTGGCTGCCGGGGTACGCAATGCAAAGAGTTCGCGGGAGATCATGAAGGAGTCGATTGAGGAGGCCGGCCGTGGCGTCAGTCATGATCTTGAGCGCTACCTGACGACGCTCGGGACGATCGCTTCAATTGCGCCGCTGATGGGCCTGTTCGGTACCATCGTCGGCATGATCGAAATTTTTGGCTCGCAGTCTCCCTCCGGTGCCAATCCGCAACAGCTGGCGCACGGGATTTCGATAGCCCTCTACAACACCGGTTTCGGTCTGGTCATTGCCATTCCGGCAATGATCTTCTGGCGGCATTTCCGGGCACTGGTCGACAGTCTTGTGATCGATATGGAAATGCAGGCCATTCGCCTCGTTGAAGTCATTCAGGGCGCCAGGAAATAAGTATGGATTTCCGTCGTGGTCGTACCCGTGAGGTGCCGGAGATCAACCTGATCCCGATGATCGATGTGCTGCTTGTCATCATCATCTTCCTCATGTTGACTACCACCTACGCCAAATTTTCCGGCCTGGAAATCAATCTGCCGACCGCCGATGCGGCGAAGCAGCCGGAGCAGCCGAATGAAGTCAATGTGGCGGTCACTGCCACGGGCCAGATTCTGGTGAACAAGGTGCCGCTGGCGACTCCGGATGTGGCAGCGATCAGCGAAGCCCTGCGCCGGGCAGCTGGCTCGCAGAAGGAACCGGTGATTGTCATCAATGCGGATGCCAAGGCAGCTCATCAAAGCGTGATTGATGTCATGCAGGGCGCGCAGGCGGCCGGTTACCCGCACATCTCCTTCGCCACCCAAACGCCGCGCTGATGGCGTGATGGCACTTTCCGAGACACTGCCCCGGCTGTGGTATCGCCGGGGTCTTGCCCTCCCGCTGTTTTTTCTCATTCCTTTTTCCTGGCTGTTTGGCGCAATTGCCGCAGGGCGTCGGGCTGCCTATCGTTATGGTTGGCTGCGTAGCGAGCGCCTGCCGGTACCGGTCGTGGTGGTCGGCAATCTTGTTGCAGGTGGTGCCGGCAAGACACCGCTGACGCTGTGGCTGGTAGAGGCGTTGCTTGCCCACGGCTGGCGTCCCGGCATCGTCAGTCGCGGCTACGGCGTCAATGTCGTCCTGCCGGTGCTCGTTGATCCCGGCGCTACGGCGGGTGAATGCGGCGACGAGCCACTGCTGTTGGCGCGTCGTAGCGGTGTTCCCGTCGCTGTCTGCCGTGATCGGGTGGCGGCTGCCCGAGCCATTCTGGGCGGCCACCCCGGCTGCAACGTGATCATTGCCGACGACGGGCTGCAGCATTACCGGCTGGCGCGTGATGTTGAGCTGGCGGTCTTCGATGCGCGCGGTGCTGGCAATGGCCACCTGTTACCCGCCGGTCCCTTGCGTGAGCCCATGGATCGCTTGCAAGCAGTTGATGCGGTCATGTTGAATGGTATCGCAGCGCTGCCGGACCTGCCGGTGGGCGTGCCTTGCTACCAGATGCGCCTCAACGGAGCGCGCTTCGTGGCGCTCGGCGATGCCGGACGAAGCTGTGCAGCTGCTGATCTTTCCGGGCAGACCTTGCATGCTTATGCCGGCATCGGCGATCCCGGTCGGTTTTTCCGACATCTGGAAATGCTCGGCCTGCGATTCGAGCCGCACCCGTTTCCCGATCACCACCATTTTTCGGCGGCTGATTTTGTATCCGCACAGGGCGGTGTGGTCCTGCTGACGGAAAAGGATGCGGTAAAATGCGCTGGCCTGATCACGGGTGAGGCGTGGGTGCTGCCGGTGAGCGCCGAAATTGACCTGGGCGAGCCCGGCCTGATCGATAGAATTCTGGAGAAACTCAATGGACGCAAGACTGCTTGATATTCTGGTTTGCCCGGTTTGCAAGGCCAGCCTCGAATACGTAAAAAGCGCCTCGGAGCTGGTCTGCAAGCCTTGCAAGATGGCCTATCCGATTCGCGACGATATCCCGGTGATGCTCGTTGATGAGGCGCGACAGCTTGGCGCCGAAGAGACGCAGGGCGCCTGAGCGATGTGCTCCGCACATTGCGAAGCGACGGGGCCTCGGGCTCAAGTGCCCTTAGGGTGCCCCTGATTGGACTTCAAGGTCGTAATCCCGGCGCGCTACGCTTCGACGCGTCTGCCGGCCAAGCCCTTGCTCGATCTCGGCGGCAAGCCGATGGTGGCACGCGTCGCTGAGCAGGCGTTGTTGGCTGGTGCCAGCGAGATCTGGGTGGCGACGGATCATCCGGAGGTTGAAGCAGCTGCGCGGGCGCATGGCTTGAACGTGCTGATGACTCGGCCGGATCACCCGACCGGGACCGATCGTCTTGCCGAAGTGGTCGAGTTGCGTGGTTGGAGTGGAGAAACCATTGTCGTCAATGTTCAGGGCGACGAACCGCTGATCGAACCTGCGCTGATCGTTCAGACGGCGCGCCAGTTGGCCGATCACGACGCCGACATCGCAACGGTTGCTCATCCGGTGGCCGAAGCTGCCGATTTCTTCAATCCGAATGTGGTGAAGGTTGTCTGCCGCGCCGATGGCGACGCCCTTTATTTCTCACGGGCACCGATTCCCTATGCCCGCGACCAGTTTGCCCGTGAAGGCGGTGGTGAAACCCTGCCAGCCGGTTTGCCGGCACTGCGGCACATCGGGCTCTATGCCTATCGCGCCAGTTTTCTCCAGGCCTATGCGCGCCTGTCGCCATCGCCGATCGAGGGATTCGAAGCGCTCGAACAATTAAGGGCGCTGTGGCATGGCTATCGGATAACCGTGGCCATTTCCGACCACATGCCGGTGCCCGGTGTGGATACCCCGGAAGATGCCGCCAGGATGCAAGCGATTTTCGCGGCAAGATAAGCCGAAAGGTTTGACCGTAGGGTAATTTGCGGGTAATTTCTGTCTTCACCAAACGCACGGAAAAAGTGCGGATAAGAACATCTCCAGAACAGCACTGGACACCGCTTCAATTGCAATCCTCCGAGGTCATGAAATGAAACTTATCCTGTTGGGCGCGCCCGGCGCCGGTAAAGGCACGCAAGCACAATTCATCCGTGAAAAATACGGTATTCCCCAGATTTCCACCGGCGACATGCTGCGTGCTGCGGTCAAGGCGGGGACGCCGCTTGGCATTGAAGCCAAGAAGGTCATGGATGCGGGCGGTCTGGTCTCGGACGACATCATCATCGGTCTGGTCAAGGATCGCCTGCTGCAGGATGACTGCAAGTCTGGCTATCTGTTCGACGGTTTCCCGCGCACGATTCCGCAAGCCGAGGCCATGAAAGCTGCTGGTGTCGCACTTGACTACGTGCTTGAAATCGATGTGCCGGATGGTGACATCATCGACCGCATGAGCGGTCGTCGCGTGCACGTGGCTTCGGGTCGTACCTACCACGTCAAGTACAACCCGCCAAAAGTTGCCGGCAAGGACGACGAGACGGGCGACGAGCTGATCCAGCGCGACGACGACAAGGAAGAGACCGTCAAGAAGCGCCTGGAAATTTATCACTCGCAGACCAAACCGCTGGTCGAGTATTACAGCGCGTGGGCGGCGACCGGCGATGCGAAGGCTCCAAAGTGCCGCAAGATCGCCGGGGTCGGCGGCGTCGATGAAATCAAACAGGCCGCTTTCGCCGCGCTCAAGTAATCCAACATGAACGCTGCCCACCGCCCGACGAATGCTTTCTACGCTCAGTCAGGCGGTGTCACTGCAGTGATCAATACAACTGCGTGTGCGGTCATCGAGACTGCACGCCAGTATCCAGAAAAAATCGGCAAGGTCTTCGCCGGGCGTAACGGCATCCTCGGTGCGCTGACCGAAGACCTCATCGATACCAGCCAAGAATCCGCTACCGATATCGCCCGCCTGCGTCACACACCGGGTGGTGCGTTTGGTTCCTGCCGTTACAAGCTCAAGAGTATCGAAGAGCACCGGGCGCAGTACGAACGTCTTATTGCGGTGTTTCGCGCCCACGACATTGGCTATTTTTTCTACAACGGTGGCAATGACTCCATGGATACCGCATGGAAGGTGTCCCAGCTTGCTGAGAAACTGGGCTACCCGTTGACCTGCGTTGGTATTCCGAAAACGGTAGATAACGACCTGCCACATACGGATGTCTGCCCTGGTTTTGGCTCCGTTGCGAAATATGTGGCGACGTCGATGCGCGAAGCCGGGTTCGACGTGGCATCGATGGCGGCAACCTCTACGAAGATCTTCGTCATGGAAGTCATGGGCCGTCATGCTGGCTGGATTACTGCCGCCTGCGGATTGGCCAGCGAGGAAGCCGGGCAGCCGCCGCATATCCTGCTTTTCCCTGAACTCCCTTTTGACGAAGCACGTTTTCTAGCACGCGTTGCCGAGAGCGTCGCCACGTATGGCTATTGCACGATTGCCGTGTCGGAAGGTCTGCGCGATGCCTCCGGGGATTTCGTAGCCGAGATGGGGACGAAGGATGCTTTCGGGCATTCGCAACTGGGCGGTGTTGGGCAGGCGATTGGTCAACTGATCAAGGATCGGCTGGGCTTTAAATATCACTGGGCGCTGCCGGACTATTTGCAGCGCTCGGCACGGCACCTGGCGTCGAAAACCGATGTGGAGCAGGCCTATGCTGTCGGCAAGGCTGCGGTCGAGTTGGCGGTTGCTGGACGCAATGCGGTAATGCCGGGTATCGTGCGTCTGGCCGATGATCCTTATCGCTGGGAAATCAGTGTTGCCGAATTGAAGAATGTTGCCAACGTTGAGCGCAAGATGCCGCATGATTTCATCAGCGCCGATGGTTTCGGCATCACGGACAAGTGTCGCGCCTATCTGGCCCCCTTGATCGCCGGGGAGGATGTACCTCCTTATCGTAACGGGCTGCCGGATTACGTACGACTGAGGAACGCAGGGGTTCCGCGGCAGCTGGAGGAATTCAGGATCTAGCGCGAACGGGTATCTTGCGGCGCCAGGGGGATGGCAGCCGCACAGGCAGGTTTGTATCACCTTGTAGGGCAAACCGACCCCGATGGAGGAAGCAATGACTCCGGAGGGTCTGAGCAATCTTTTAGGAGGGAGTTGTTCATGTCATCTGTTTTGTGGCTTGCATTGGGTGGTGCCGTACTGGCCATCGTTTACGGCTGGATTTCCAGCAATCAAATCCTCAGTCTGTCCGCAGGCAATGAGCGTATGCAGGAGATCGCCAAGGCGATCCAGGAGGGGGCATCCGCTTATCTGGCACGTCAGTACAAGACTATCGCCATCGTCGGTGGTCTGATGTTCCTGGTCATCGGCTTCGTGCCGAAGCTGGGCTGGCCGACCGCGGTCGGCTTTCTGATCGGTGCCGTGCTTTCTGGCGCTGCCGGTTTCATCGGCATGAACGTTTCGGTACGCGCCAACGTGCGTACCGCTGAAGCAGCCCGTGGCGGCATCGCCCCGGCGCTGGACGTGGCTTTCAAGGGTGGTGCCATCACCGGCATGCTGGTGGTCGGTCTTGGCCTTCTCGGCGTTGCCGGTTACTACGCCTTCCTGACGATGACCGCTGCACCGGGTTCCGACCTGCATCATGTCATCGAACCGCTGGTCGGTCTGGCATTCGGCTCCTCGCTGATTTCGATCTTTGCCCGTCTTGGTGGTGGCATCTTCACCAAAGGCGCGGACGTCGGCGCCGACCTGGTGGGTAAGGTCGAAGCCGGGATTCCGGAAGATGACCCGCGCAACCCGGCAGTTATCGCTGACAACGTTGGTGACAACGTCGGTGATTGTGCCGGCATGGCCGCTGACCTGTTCGAAACCTACGCCGTGACCGTGGTTGCAACCATGGTGCTGGCTGCGCTGATGATCAAGACCTCGCCGGGTCTCGGTGAGAACCTGCTGCTCTACCCGCTGGCACTGGGCGGTGTTTCGATCGTTGCTTCGATCGTTGGCTGCATGTTCGTCAAGGCCACTGATGGCGGCAAGATCATGTCCGCACTTTATCGCGGCCTCGCTGTTGCTGGCGTGCTGGCTCTGGCGGCCTACTACCCGGTCACCTCGTGGCTGATTGGTGCCGGTGATGCCGCTGCCAAGATCACCACGGCCAGCATGTTCGGTTGCTGTGTTGTGGGTCTGGTGCTGACCGCTGCGCTGGTGTGGATCACCGAGTACTACACCGGTACCGAGTACGCGCCGGTGAAGCACGTTGCCGCTGCCTGCCAGACCGGTCACGCGACCAACATCATTGCCGGTATCGGCATCTCGATGAAGGCCTGCGCGCTGCCGGTGGTTTCGGTGTGTGCCTCGATCTACGCAGCCTATGCGCTGGGTGGCCTGTTCGGTATCGCCATCGCTGCGACTTCCATGCTGTCGATGGCCGGTATCGTCGTGGCACTGGACGCCTACGGTCCGATCACCGACAACGCCGGCGGTATTGCCGAAATGTCGGGTCTGCCGAAGGAAGTTCGTGACGTCACCGATCCGCTGGACGCCGTTGGTAACACGACCAAGGCCGTGACCAAGGGCTACGCCATCGGTTCCGCCGGTCTGGCCGCACTGGTGCTCTTCGCCGACTATACCCACGCACTGGGTCTGGACAAGGCAACGGGTCAGCCCTTCACCTTCGACCTGTCGAACCACATGGTCATCATCGGTCTCTTCCTCGGTGGTCTGATCCCCTTCCTCTTCGCCGCCATGGCGATGGAAGCGGTCGGTCGTTCGGCGGGTGCGGTCGTTGTTGAAGTGCGCCGTCAGTTCAAGGAGATCCCGGGCATCATGGAAGGTACTGCCAAGCCGGATTACTCCCGCGCTGTCGATATGCTGACCGTCGCCGCGATCAAGGAAATGATGATCCCGTCGATCCTGCCGGTGGCCGTGCCGATCGTGGTCGGCCTGGTGCTCGGTCCGGTTGCGCTGGGTGGTCTGCTGGTCGGTACCATCGTCACCGGCCTCTTCGTGGCTATCTCGATGACCACCGGTGGCGGTGCCTGGGATAACGCCAAGAAGTACATCGAAGACGGCCACTTCGGCGGCAAGGGTTCGGAAGCCCACAAGGCTGCCGTGACCGGCGACACCGTTGGCGACCCGTACAAGGATACGGCTGGCCCGGCGGTGAACCCGCTGATCAAGATCATCAACCTCGTCGCACTGCTGATCGTGCCGCTGATGGTCTAATCGATCCAAGCAACAAGCAAACGGGGCAGCCTAGGCTGCCCCGTTTTATTTTTTGCGCTTCGAACAGTCAGAGCTTCACGTTCGGGTTCAACGTATAGACGCCCGTAAGGCTTGCCTGGCCAAGAATGTGTCCGGTCATCGCCTCGCGTACCTGCTGGCCGCCAAACTTGCCTTCCAGCGTGAGCTTTTCGACGTCGAGGGCGAACACCGTAAATACGTAGCGGTGGCGAATCTCGTCGTTCCAGGGCGGGCAGGGGCCATCGTAACCGTAGTAATCGCCCGACATGTCGTGATCGCCGGCAAACCAGCTGGTGTAGTCGTTGATCCCTTGCCGGGCGCCATGGGCTGTGCCCGGGCCGGGCTTTCCTCGCGGGGTGACGTTGCTTGAAAATTCACCTTCCGCCACCGCCGTGATGCTCGCTGGCAGGTCGATCAGTACCCAGTGAAAAAAGTCCACACGGGGAAGCGTCGCCGGTACGGTACGGCCTTCCTGGTTCACGTCATCCCCTCTGCTGGGGACATCCGGGTCGTGACAAATGATTGCAAACGAACGTGTTCCGGCGGGGGCGTCGCGCCAGGTCAGTTGCGGGTTGCGGTTGCGGCCGAGGCAAACGTGATGTGTCGGATCGGGGGTGCAGAAAGCGAAATCCCCGGAAATTTTCTCGTTATCGGTGAGGCTGCTACTGGTTAGTTTCATGCTTCCTCCTTCCAGTCGTAGGTCTGTTTATGCGGCACGCTGCTTGAAATCGCGCAGGCGGAAACCGAGAGCCCACAGTGTAGCGAAATACGTCGCTGCACCACAGATAACGAGGCCAGTGAGGCGAATGACCCGCTCGCCGCTGCCGTAACCGAACCATTCGCTTTCGCTGCCGATGCCGAACCACAGGCCAGCACCCATCACTAGAAGGGCCAGCACCAGTTTGGCGTAGAAACCTAGCCAGCCTGGTTGCGGCGAATAGATGCCGTCACGGCGTAGGCCGCGATAAAGCAGGCCTGCATTCAGGCAGGCTGCGAGCCCGATTGCCAGTGCCAGGCCGGCGTGCTTGAGGTGCCAGACAAACGCCAGGTTCATGGCCTGCGTGGCGAAGAGGGAAATCAGTGCGATGCGTACCGGGGTGCGGATGTTCTGGCGGGCATAAAAACCGGGAGCCAGGACTTTGACGAGGATCAGCCCGAGCAGGCCGAAGCTGTAGGCGACGAGCGCTTCCCGGGTATTGAAGACGTCAGTGGCGGTGAAGGCGCCGTGAAAAAACAGGGTAGTAATCAGCGGGATGGAGATCAATGCCAGTCCTAGGGCCGCAGGCGCTGCGAGCAACAGCGTCAGGCGCAGCCCCCAGTCCAGCAGGCGTGAATAGTCGTCGTGGCTGTTGCAGGCATGGTATTTGGTCAGGGAAGGGAGCAGCACGGTCCCTAGCGCGACGCCGAGCATGCCGGCCGGGAATTCCATCAGACGATCGGCGTAATAGAGCCAGGAGACGCTGCCGGCGCCGAGGAACGAGGCGAAGATGGTATTGATGAGCAGGCTGATCTGCGAAACCGATACGCCGAGCAGTGCCGGGACCATCAACAACAGCACACGCCTCACCCCTTGGTCTTTCAGGTTGAGCGAGAAGCGCGGCAGCATGCCGATCCGGGACAGGCTTGGCAATTGCAGGGCGAGTTGCAATGCGCCACCGATGAAGACAGCCCAGGCGAGGGCCATGACCGGCGGATCGAACCACGGGGCGGCAAAAAGGGCCATGCCGATAAACGACAGGTTGAGCAACACCGGCGTGAAAGCCGGCAAAGCGAAGCGGCTCCAGGTGTTGAGAATGCCGCCGGCGAGAGCGACCATCGACATGAACAGGATGTAAGGGAAGGTGATCCGGGTCAGTGCCACTGTCAATTCAAATTTGTCGGTATCGGCGGCAAATCCAGGGGCAGATATGTAAACGAGAAGGGGGGCGGCAACAACGCCCAGTGCGGTTACAACGACAAGGGTCAGGAAAAGCAGGGTGGCAACGTGGTCGACCAGTTGCCTTGTCTCGGCTTCCCCTTTTCTGTTGCGGTATTCACCGAGGATCGGTACGAAAGCTTGCGAAAAAGCACCCTCGGCAAACATTCGACGGAGCAGGTTGGGTAGCTTGAAGGCGACGAAAAAGGCGTCGGTCATCATGCCGGCACCAAAGGTGCGGGCGATGACGAAGTCCCGGACAAATCCGAGGATGCGCGACAACAGCGTCATGCCGCTGACGGTGACGAGGGCCTTGAGCAGGTTCATGGAGCGCAATGTTAGCACGCGCTTGAACACGCGCCTGCGGGTGGGCTTGCGTTTGCGCTGGAGCGTCTGTATAATCGCCCGTCTTCGATTGTCACCAACGACTTATTAGGAACTGAATCAATGGCCAACAGCGCTCAAGCACGCAAGCGTGCCCGTCAAGCCGACAAGCAACGCGCCCACAATTCCAGCCTGCGCTCGACCCTGCGCACTGCGATCAAGCGCGTGCAAAAGGCGATTGGTGCCGGCGACAAGGCGGCTGCCCAGACCGTATTCCAGGAATCGGTTGCCGTTCTCGACCGCATTGCCGACAAGAAGATCATCCACAAGAACAAGGCCTCACGTCACAAGAGCCGCCTGTCTGCACAGATTAAGGCGCTTGCTGCCTGATCGAAGGATTGATCAAAAAAACGGCGCCTGCGGGCGCCGTTTTTGTTTTTGTTCTTCCGCTTGTGCTAGTTGCAGGTGAGCGGCGTCAGTCGTTCAGAGATTAACCGGGCAGACTCCCGAGATGACCTGAAGGTCGTTGTCGCCAGCGAAGTTAAGCAGAAAACGGTAGGCCATCGGCTCGATTTCCTCAAGGCGGCCATCGACGAAAACAGCTTTTTCGCCGCTGTAGTCACCCGGTCCGACGTAGGGCGAGTACTTCATTTTTTTCTCGGCACCGAAGGCAGACATGACTCCGCACAAGCGTTCGGCCCAGTCGCTGGGGCGGAATTTCTTTCCATCCTGGGTCAGTCCGACAATGATGAAAGTATTGCTGAGCGGGGTGGTCATGTCTCGGCGTCGATGCCTTGGATTATTGTCTTGGTGCCCGTGCGGCGGCACTTTTTAGGGCAGAGGGATTCTATCAGAAAGTGGCGCCTTACGCCGCTGGAATCACTTCTGGGCTTGAAGAGCGTTTTTTCCATTGTTAAAAAACAATGGATTACGTTGCATTCATAGAATTCGCTGCATATACTTCTTCCATCCCATTGATAGGCGGAGAATTTATGCACGCGCCAGCCAATACAAAATATGGATTTCGCATTCGTACCCGATCCGGTGCGGTCGTCGACAATCTGCTGATCTTCGGTCGTGACGAGCCCGAGGCTGAGCGCAAATTGCGCCAGATGTACATGGGGTGCGAAATTCTCGAAAAGCGGAGCGTGGCTTCTGCGTCTTCGCGCTCCGGTCCGATCAACTACGAGGATCTGGTCGATCTGATTTCCGGGCACTGAGCCCGGATTTCAGCGCTCAGAAAAACCCTTGTTCCTTGAGTTCCTCGTAGAGTGCCCGGTAGTCTTTGGCGCCGCTGCTTGATGCGCTGTGGCTGAAGACATCGCGTTGCAGTGACGGACTTTCGGCAACCGAAACATTTTCTCCGACGGCCGTTTCACACACTTCCATCCCGTAGAGCGCGGTCAGTCTGTCGCGTACATCCTGACTCATCTTGCGGCGCCGGTCGAAGCGCGTCAGAACGTAACGCCGCTCGATACGGCGCTTCATCACCGGTTCAAGAATTTCCAACGTGCGTGTCATGTGCTCTGCTGCTTTTAACGACAGATAGTCGGTGGACACAGGAACGAGCAGGCGGTCGCAGGCGAAAAGCGCATTCAGCGATAGCACGCCGACATAGGGGCAGCAATCCATAAGGGTTGTGCGGTCAGGCTGCAGCTCATCAAGTGCGTCCAGCCCGACCCTGAGTTTGTTCAGGATGGCCGGCCCCTTGCCAAAAATTGAATCAACCTTGATTAACTGCTGATGTGATGGAATCAATCCGCCTAGATCGTCCCATGGAGTTTCCAGTTGCTCCAGCGATTTCAGGTCCTGATAGAAAGCAAAAAGGCTTTTCTGGGAATCTTGCGGAGAAGTTCCATAAATTCCCGACAAGTGGCACTGTGGATCGAGGTCGATCAGCAAGGGCTTGCCGCCGTCTCGCGCAACGGCGGCAGCAAGATTGAGTGCCGTGGTCGTTTTTCCGACGCCGCCCTTCTGATTGAATACTGCGATGCGCATCGATACTCCCTGGTTGGTGCTATTGCTATTGGCTGCGCAAACAAAATACGCCAAATACCGTGTAGCTCGCTTGGTGCGCCGACACCTATTATGTGTGTCGGCTTGCCGCGCCAGCGCTGCCGTGCTCCATTCTGGCGACGCTTCTAATTATGTACAAGGCGCCATTTTTCCCTTAATATTCCACCCCTTGCAACATGGTCCCGACAGGCTTCCTGTCAGGCTGTGTGACCCGGCGGCGTCAGCCGCCGTTTCAGTTTCTGGCCTCTCAAGTTTTTTGCTCCCGCAAGCGCGATTGCCGCGAAGCGGTGGTCTGAAGGGCCTATTGGAAGGCAGACCCATTATGTCTCATTTGATGAATACCTACGCGCGTCTTCCTGTGACTTTCAGTCATGGGGAAGGCTGTCGCCTTACCGATACAACCGGCAAGACCTATCTCGATGCCTTGTCCGGCATTGCGGTCAATACGCTGGGCCACAACCATCCTGGGCTGGTAAAAGCCATTTCGGAACAGGCCGCTCGTATGCTGCATGTATCGAATCTGTACGGTATTCGCGAGCAGGAACAACTGGCCGATCGCTTGTGTGCGATCTCCGGTATGAGCGAGACTTTCTTCTGCAACTCCGGGTGCGAAGCAAACGAGGCAGCGATCAAGCTGGCGCGCTTCTTCGGGCATCAGCAGGGCGTCGACAGCCCGGCGATCATCGTCATGGAAAAGGCGTTCCACGGACGTACGCTGGCAACGCTGTCGGCTACCGGAAATCGCAAGGCACAAGCGGGTTTCGAGCCGCTGGTGTCGGGGTTTGTCCGCGTTCCTTACAATGACCTCGACGCCATTCGCGCCGTCGCCGAACACAACAAGAACGTTGTAGCTGTCATGCTTGAAATGGTCCAGGGCGAGGGTGGCATCAACATCGCCACGGTCGATTTTCAGCGCGGGTTGCGCCAGCTCTGTGACGAAAATGGCTGGCTGCTGGTGTGCGACGAAGTGCAGTGCGGCATGGGGCGGACCGGGAAGTGGTTCGGCTTCCAGCACGCAGACATCCTGCCGGACGTGATAACACTGGCCAAGGGGCTGGGGTCGGGCATTCCGATTGGTGCCTGCCTGACTGCCGGCAAGGCGGCCGGGCTGTTCAAGCCGGGCAATCATGGATCCACTTTCGGGGGCAATCCCCTGGCGTGTACGGCCGCGCTGACAACACTGGCGACGATTGAATCGGAAGGGTTGATGGCGCATGCCGAGAAACTCGGCACAAATTTGCGCCAAGGGCTTGCTGACGCCCTCGCAGGTACCGCCGGCATTGTTGCCATTCGCGGTCAGGGTTTGATGATCGGAATCGAACTTGATCGCCCCTGCGGCGAACTGGTGCTGAAGGGGCTCGAGGCCGGGTTGCTGATCAACGTCACCGCCGAAAAAGTCGTGCGCCTGTTGCCTGCGTTGGTATTTACCGAAGCCGAAGCCCGGGAACTCGTGGAGCGCCTGTCGGCGTTGATCCGCACGTTCCTCGCGGCCTGAGGAACGCGTCATGGGATTGGTTAAGCACTATCTGCAGTTCAAGGATCTGACGCGCACCGAGTACGATCATCTGTTTGCCCGTACGCGCTGGATCAAGGAACAGTTCAAGTCCTACAAGCAGTACTGGCCACTCACCGACCGCACGTTGGTGATGATCTTCGAGAAGGCCAGCACGCGCACGCGTCTGTCCTTCGAGGCCGGTATGCAGCAACTGGGTGGCTCGGCCATCTACCTGAACACGCGCGACTCGCAACTGGGGCGCGGCGAACCGGTAGAGGATGCGGCGCAGGTCATTTCGCGCATGAGCGACATCGTCATGATCCGCACCTTCGAGCAGGAGATCATCGAGCGCTTTGCCGCCAACTCGCGCGTGCCGGTGATCAACGGACTGACCAACGAGTATCACCCGTGCCAGATCATGGCCGACATCTTCACCTTCATCGAGCAGCGCGGCCCGATCCAGGGCAAGACCGTGGCCTGGATCGGCGACTCGAATAACGTCTGCAACACCTGGCTGCAGGCCGCCGAAGTGCTCGATTTCAACGTGCATGTGTCGACACCGCCGGGCTACGAAGTTGAAGCCGAGCGTGCCGGTCTCTACGGCACCGACCACTTCGAGCAGTTCGCCGACCCGATGGAAGCAGCGAAGGGCGCCGATCTGGTGACCACCGACGTGTGGACCTCGATGGGTTTCGAAGCCGAGAACGAAGAGCGTATGCGTGACTTTGCCGACTGGCAGGTCGATGCCGACATGATGCGCGTGGCGAAAGCCGACGCCGTCTTCATGCACTGCCTGCCGGCGCACCGTGGCGAAGAAGTTTCCGCCGAGGTCGTCGATGGTCCGCAGAGCGTGGTCTGGGACGAGGCGGAAAACCGCCTGCACGTACAAAAGGCGCTGATGGAGTATCTGCTCCTCGGTCGCGTGAACAATTAACCTTTGCAGGGAATCAAGATGAGCGATATCAAGAAAGCCGTACTCGCCTATTCCGGCGGTCTCGACACCTCCGTCATCCTCAAGTGGCTGCAGGACACCTACCAGTGCGAGGTGGTGACCTTTACCGCCGACCTCGGCCAGGGCGAGGAACTGGAACCGGCACGCGCCAAGGCGCTGCAGTTCGGCATCAAGCCGGAAAGCATCTTCATCGATGACCTGCGCGAGGAATTCGTGCGCGACTTCGTCTTCCCGATGTTCCGTTGCAACACCGTCTATGAAGGTGAATACCTGCTCGGTACCTCGATCGCCCGTCCGCTGATCGCCAAGCGCCTGATCGAGATCACCAACCTGACTGGTGCCGAGGCCATCTCGCACGGCGCCACCGGCAAGGGCAACGACCAGGTGCGCTTCGAGCTCGGGGCCTACGCGCTGAAGCCGGGCATCAAAATCATCGCCCCGTGGCGCGAGTGGGACCTGCTGTCGCGCGAGAAGCTGATGGCCTATGCCGAGAAGCACGGCATCCCGGTCGACATGAAGCACAAGCAGGGCGGCTCGCCGTACTCGATGGACGCCAACCTGCTGCACATCAGCTATGAAGGCCGTCACCTCGAAAACCCGGCGGCGGAAGCCGAAGAATCGATGTGGCGCTGGACGGTGTCGCCGGAAAAGGCACCGGATGCCGCCGAATACCTCGACCTCGAATTCGAGCAGGGCGATCTGGTCTCGATCAACGGCAAGCGCATGGCTGCCCACGAACTGCTGGCGACGTTGAACCAGCTCGGCGGCAAGCACGGCATCGGCCGTCTCGATCTGGTCGAGAACCGCTACGTTGGCATGAAGTCGCGCGGCTGCTACGAAACCCCGGGCGGAACGATCCTGCTGCGCGCCCACCGCGCCATCGAATCGATCACGCTTGACCGCGAAGTCGCCCACCTCAAGGATGACCTGATGCCGCGCTACGCCAGCCTGGTGTACAACGGCTACTGGTGGAGCCCGGAGCGCAAGGCGCTGCAGACGCTGATCGACGATACGCAGAAGACGGTCAACGGCTGGGTGCGCGTCAAGCTCTACAAGGGCAACGTCATCGTCACCGGCCGCGATTCGAAGACTGACTCGCTGTTCGATCCGACCATCGCCACCTTCGAGGACGATGCTGGCGCCTACGACCAGAAGGACGCGGCCGGCTTCATCAAGCTCAACGCGCTGCGCATGCGCATTGCGGCGAACCTGGCCGGGCGCAAGAAGTAAGACATGAACGGAACGCTGTTCGGCTTCACCGAGGAACAGATTGCCGATTTCGGCTCGACCTGGGGCGTCGCCGCGTTCATCCTGTTCATGCTCTTCATCATCGGCGAGATCGCCTGGAAGTCGAAGGCAGGCAAGACCGGCACGATGGTGCTCTTTTTTGTGTTGGCCTTTGGCATGCTGGGTTTTATTGCCAAGGCCGTTATTCAGAAAATCTGGGGAATCTGAAATGTCGCAATTCGAAAATGTTTCCGTCATCAAGGCTGCCAACGTTTATTTCGACGGCAAATGCGTCAGCCACACCGTGCAGTTCGCGGATGGCACCAAGAAGACCGTCGGCGTCATCCTGCCGTCGTCGCTGACCTTCAACACCGGTGCGCCGGAAATCATGGAAGGCGTTGGCGGTTCCTGCCGCGTCAAGCTCAAGGGCGAGTCGGAATGGAAGACTTACGGTGCAGGTCAGTCTTTTGACGTGCCGGGTAACTCGTCGTTTGAAATCGCTTGTGACGAGCCCTATCACTACGTTTGCCACTTCGGTTAATCCGGTAAATTCGAGGTAACAACCATGCCCTCTTTTGACTTCACTTCCGAAGCTGACATGGAAGCGTTGAAAAACGCGATCGATGTCGTGGGTCGCCAGATTGTCGCGCGTTATGACTTCAAGGGCACCTCGGCCAAGGTCGAACTGAACGAGAAGGAGAAAATCATCACGCTGTTTGGTGATTCTGACTTCCAGCTCGACCAGATCAAGGACATCCTTTTCCCGGCGATGGAGAAGAAGGAGAAGGAAAGCGTCAAGCGCCTCGATCACCAGACCGTGCAAAAGATTTCCGGCAACAAGGTCAAGCAGGAACTGAAGATCAAGATCGGTATCGAGTCCGAGCTGGCGAAGAAGATCGTCAAGCTGATCAAGGATGCCAAGCTCAAGGTGCAGGCGGCGATTCAGGGTGACGCGGTGCGTGTGACGGGTGCCAAACGCGACGACCTGCAGACAGCGATTGCGCTGGTGACCAAGAGCATCACTGATTTTCCGATCAAATACGGCAATTTCCGCGACTAGGCATGCGTAGCCGGAGGCGCGTGCCAAGCGCCTCCGCACTCAGTTGCGTTTTAATCCTCTGATCCACGCCGAGTAAAGCCGGCCGGCCAGCTCACGCATCGCCGGCAGGCGGTAGGCGATCTCTTCCTTCATTTGCTGCGGGGTCTGCACCGGGGGCGGCAGCGCTGCCAGCCCGACCACTTCGCCTTCCCAGCTGTCGCACCACGCCGCAATCATCTCCGGCGTCATCTCCACGTGACACTGCATCGCCAGGTGAGGCCCGCTGACGAACATCTGCGCGGCGCACCATTCGTTGCGCATCAATCGCGTCGCTCCGGGCGGAATGGAAAAGGTCTCGCCATGCCATTGGAAAACACTGGCCTTGCCGGCAAAGTCGCCCAGCCATCGCTGCGCTTCATCGACATCTTCCACGCTGACATCACCCCAGCCGATTTCCTTGACGGCGTTGGCTTTGACGTGACCGCCGAAAGCTTTCGCCATCAACTGGCCGCCGAGGCAATGGCCGATCACCGGGATGTCTTGGTCAGCAGCCGAGCGGATCAAGCCGCAGCTCTTTTCGATCCAGGGCAAGGGGTCATTGACACTCATCGGTCCGCCCATGAAGGCGAGGCCGGAATAGCGTGTCACGTCGGCTGGTATGGCTTCTCCGGCATCGACCGCAATCAGCTCCCACGGCACGCCGTTGGCTTCGAGGAATGTGGCAAAATAACCCGGACCTTCAATCGGGCTGTGGCGAAAAATGGCAACTGGTTTCATGGCGTTAAGGTTTTCTGGGATGGGTCATTTTAGGGCGCTCGCAATGCTCTGCCTATCCCTTCCTGCTTTTGCTGCCGAAGTAGGGGTTGCCGGTGTTTTTCCCGGTAAGGCGTTGCTCGTCGTCGATGGTGGGGCACCACAGGCTATCGCGGTCGGCGCCTCGACGCCCGAAGGAATCAAGGTGCTGGCGATCAATGGCGAGACGGTGACGCTTGACGTGAATGGTCAGAAACGGGCCCTGCGTGTCGGTCAGCATGTGGTCTCCCAGAAGACCCAGGAGGGGCGTCAGGAAACGACGTTACCGGCAGATGCCCATGGTCATTTTTATGCATCGGGTGCGGTAAACGGGCGGACCGTCCGGTTTTTGGTGGATACTGGTGCGACCATGGTTTCTCTCGGCGCCGGCGATGCGTCGCGCGTCGGCATTGACTGGCGCAAGGGGCAACCCGGGATTACCCAGACGGCCAACGGGCAGGCCAGGGTGTGGAGGGTTCGGTTCGATACCGTGCGCGTTGGTGAGGTGACCTTGCACGGCGTGGATGGCCTGGTGCACGAAGCCGATATGCCGATTGCCCTGCTCGGCATGAGTTTTCTTTCGCGAATGGAAATTCGCAATGATGGCTCGCAGATGACATTGAAGAAGCGATTTTGAGGAGGCAAACATGCCGCATCGTGACCAGGAAATAGCCCTGCTGCGTAGTGAAGTTGAAATGCTGATGGGCGAACGCCAATTGCTGCTGCAGATTGCCGGTTCCGCCGCTGCGCTGATTGCCTGTCTGGATAGCAAGCGCCTGCCCGTGGGAGCTGTCGAGGCCGCCGATATGGTGGCTACCACGATCAATCACCTGTCCGAAGAAACCCTGCAGGATGCACTTAATTCAGTGCGTGCAGAAATCGAGGAAGAAGGTTAGGCCCCGCCATCAATGAGCATGGCCGTTGATCTTGGCCGGTTGCGCGCCAGTCTGGTAACGAAGCCGGGTGCTTCACACGTCGTGCATGAGGATGGCCTGGGCGATGAACCACTGACGCCGGCGGCAGTCCTTGTGCCGATTGTCTTGCATGCTGCGGCGCCGACGGTATTGCTCACGCAGCGCACGGCCCACCTTCGTGACCATGCCAGCCAGATCAGTTTCCCCGGCGGGCGCATCGAGCCCGAGGATTTTTCGGTGCTTCATGCGGCCCTGCGCGAAACGCAGGAAGAAGTTGGCCTCGACCCGCGTCATATTGAAGTCGTTGGCTATCTGCCTGAGTACCGCACCAGCACTGGTTTCAGCGTTACGCCCGTCGTTGCTTTCGTCACCCCGCCATTTTCCCTGCGCCCCGATCCGTTCGAGGTCGCCGAGGTTTTTGAAGTGCCGCTGACCTTCCTGCTTGATCCGGCCAATCACCAGCAGCATGAGGTTCATTGGCGCGGTCGTTTACGCCAGTATTACGCCATTCCCTATGGCGACTATTTCATCTGGGGGGCCACCGCCGGAATGATCATGTCGCTGTTCCAGCGTATGACCGAGGGGGAGGTCAGTCGCGTGCCTGACCGTCCGTCCGCGTGACAGTGCGGCTTATCTTTCCGTCATCCGAAAAGCGCCGGAAGGCCCCCTGAATTGTGATATCTTCATCGTTGCAAACAACAACCAGGCGTCGTTGCGCCATTGCCCCTTGAGTCTCGTTTCTCTCATCCTCGCACTGCTGATCGAACAGGCGCGGCCGTTGCAATACCGCCCGTTCGTGTTCGCCCCCGTTTCCCGGCTGGCAGATATGCTTGACGGCCTGTTCAATGCGGGCGAACGCAAGCACGGCATTCTCGCCTGGCTGTTTGGCGTCGGTGGCCTGGTGCTCTTCACCGGCCTTGTCTTCGCCGCCCTGTTTGCCCTCAATCCACTTTTCGGCATTGCCTGGAATGTCCTGATTCTGTATCTGACAATGGGGTTTCGTCAGTTCAGCCATTTCTATACCGATATCCAGCTGGCCTTGCGCATGGGCGATCTGCCGCGCGCGCGTGCCCTCCTGGCCGAATGGCGTGGCCGGCCTGCTGACGGTCTCTCTTCCGGCGAGGTTGCCCGACTGTCCATCGAGGAAGCGCTGGTTGGTTCCCACCGCCATGTTTTCGGCGTTCTGCTCTGGTTCGTTCTTCTGCCGGGGCCATGCGGAGCGGTCCTGTATCGGGCAGCAGCCGTATTTGCCGAGCATTGGGGGCGTCGTGGTGCCGATCCTGTCTATGGCGATTTCGGCCGCTTTGCCCAGCAGGCCTTCGATTTCATCGATTGGCTTCCCTTGCGCGCAACTGCGGCCGCCTTTGCGGTGGTGGGGGATTTTGAAGATGCGGTTTATTGCTGGCGAACCCAGGCCGAGAAATGGCCCGATGATGGTGTCGGTATCGTTCTCGCCAGCGGTGCCGGCGCCTTGGGCGTACGCCTGGGAATGCCGGTAGTCGAAAGTGGCGAAATTGCCGACCGTGCCGAGCTGGGTACCGGTGATGAGGCTGACGTGGATTTCATGCAGAGTGCAGTAGGCCTGGTCTGGCGTGCTATTGTTCTCTGGATAGTGCTTTTGCTTTTGTTGGGGCTTGCCAGTCTGGTGGGCGGTTGATGAAGTTGAAAAGAGAGGTTTCAAAATGACAAAAGAAGTGGTCGTCCTTAGCGCAGTTCGTTCCCCCATCGGTACTTTCGGCGGCGCTCTCGCCGATTTCGAGACCAGTGAGCTCGCCGGTATCGTCATGAAAGAGGCTGTCGGCCGCTCGGGTGTTGATCCGCAGCAGATCAGCTATGTGACCGTCGGTACCACCATGCCGACCGACTCCCGCTACGCCTACGCTTCCCGCGTGGCTTCCATTCAGGCTGGTCTGCCGATGGAATCCGTGGCCATGCAGGTCAGCCGCCTGTGCGCCTCCGGCCTGCAGGGCATCGTTACCACTGCCCAGAACATCATGCTCGGCGATGCCGACTACGGTATCGGTGGCGGCGTCGAAGTCATGTCGAAGGCTGCCTACATGATGCCAGCACTGCGCACTGGTGCCCGTATGGGCGACACCAAGGCCATCGACAGCATGGTTGCCGTGCTGACCGACCCGTTTGGCGTGGGCCACATGGGTATCACCGCAGAGAACCTGGCAACCAAGCACGGCATCACCCGCGAGATGCAGGATGCCTTTGCCGTCGAATCGCAGCGCCGCGCCGCTGTGGCGATTGCCGAAGGCCGCTTCAAGTCGCAGATCGTGCCGATCGTCAAGCAGACCCGCAAGGGCGAAGTCGTGTTCGACACCGATGAGCATCCGAAGGCCAATACCACCATGGAGTCGCTGGCCAAGATGAAGCCGGCCTTCAAGAAGGACGGAACGGTCACGGCCGGTAACGCCTCCGGTATCAACGATGGTGCTGCCTTCTTCGTGCTCGCAGCAGCTGATGTTGCCGCCAAGGCCGGTCAGAAGCCGATTGCCCGTCTCGTTTCCTACGCCGTTGCCGGCGTGCCGAACGACATCATGGGTGAAGGCCCGATCCCGGCGACCAAGCTGGCCCTGAAGAAGGCCGGCCTGACGCTGGATCAGATGGACGTCATCGAATCCAACGAAGCCTTCGCCGCACAAGCGCTGTCGGTTTCCAAGGTGCTCGGTCTCGACCCGGTCAAGACCAACCCGAACGGCGGCGCTATCGCCCTCGGTCACCCGGTCGGTTGCTCTGGTGCATTCATTGCCACCAAGGCGCTGTATGAACTGCAGCGTACTGGCGGTAAATATGCGCTGGTGACCATGTGTATCGGTGGTGGTCAGGGTATCGCCACCATCTTCGAGCGCCTGTAAACCAAGTGTTTGCAAAGGCCCGGCAGGAGTTTTCCGCCGGGCCTTTTTCTTGAAGGGCATGTGTGTCAAAGCCGATCATGGCATTTAGCGAAACCGATATCAGCCTGTTGTTGTCCTGCGAGCTGCTGAACGGCTTGCCGGAGCGGGGCGTCTTTGAAGAGGCCCTGCGCTGCGGTGAGAACCAGCTTAGCCTTGCTGCCGATACCGTGTTTCTCCAAGCAGGAACAAAAAAGCCCGGCCTGTACCTGATTGCCCACGGAACGGTCGAAATGCTCGTCATCACTGCGGACGGTGCCGAGAAAATCGTCGAATTTGCCCGCACTGGCGGCATGTTTGCCGAAGAAACCCTCTTCGACGGTCAACCCCTGCGCTACACCGTACGTACCCTGACCGCAGCTGCAATTCTGCGTGTGCCTGAACAGACTGTTGATGCCTGGCTTTCCGCATCGCCCGGCTTTGCGCGCCGCCTGATGGCTGCACTGGCAGCACGAACCGATTATCTGCAGAAGGACATGGTTACCTTCTGCACCAAAAATGCGACAGCCCGTCTTGTCTGCTACCTCGTCTGCCAGTTTGACAAGGCACCCTGTACGCCCGATGGCTCGCTCCTGCTCAACATCGCCTTGCCTCGCAACAAGCTGGCATCCCGGCTTGGGGTCAGCGATTCACACTTGTCGCGTGCCTTCAAGGAGCTTGAAGACAAGGGATTGATCGTCAAACAGCGGAATGGCATCTTCATCCCCGACGTACCGGCTCTGTCGGCCTATGTCTGCCCTGCGGGGTGCGACTGGTAACAGGCAGCGCTCGCCGGGCTGCACTTTAACCAGCCAGCCAGCGGTTCATCAGCAAGGTCTCCTCAGCCTCGATTCGTTCGAGGAACTCCCCCGCTTTTCCCATGCGCTTGAAGGTGGAGAACCCGCGTTCAAGGAATGCATGCAAATCTCCCAGCCCCGCCAGGTGTGCAGGCCCCTTCATCAGCGCCAGGGCGCCGGCAACCCAGGGTTTTCGGGCCAGCGCTTCGAGCGCCTCGCCAGTATCGACGATGAGCTGGATCTGCCGCAGGCGAGCACTGCGGCGTCCGACGGTACGATAGGCCAAGGCATAGGCTACCTCATCGATCGTGCTGGCTTTGCCGCGTTGTCGCAATACGTCCACCATCCCGGCATCAAGGTCTTCGGAGAGGGCATCGAGTTCGATGGCCAGCGCCAGCGTACTCAAGCCCGACAAGGGCAAGGTCTTCACCAGCATCGGCAGGATGCGTTCGACCTCGGCGTCACGTGCTGAAAAATCTTTCGGGCCATAAAGATCAGAAAGGAAAAATTCGGCAGCCGCACCGTAGCGCGGACTTTCCAGCAGGCCGGGGTAGCTCGCTGCCAGACGGCCTGCCTGCCAGACCCGCAGATGGTCGCGCTCCGCTGCATGCACGGGATCTGCTGCAGCGATACGGCGCAACCCGGCGGCCAGCTTCAGGTCGCGTTCGAGGCGTGCAGCCACGGCAAGCTTCTCTTCCTGCCGCTCGTCGTCATCGATTTTCATGGATGAATTATCGCTTCCAGCTCAAACAACGTTTAGAGGGGCTCACCTAGCCGCGCTCATGCCGCACGACTACACTGGAAGCCGATCAAGGAGATGCCGATGGACGCCATGAAGTCTGTTTTCGAGCGCATGCACGCGCAGTCCAGGCGTGAACCGGAGACTTCTTACGCAGTTCGCCGCCGGCGTCTGGCGGCGCTCGAAGCCCTGTTGTGCGAAAACGTCGAAGCCTTGGCGGCGGCCATCTCTACTGATTTCGGCGGGCGCTCTACTCATGAAACACGCCTGCTCGAAGTTTTTCCTGGCCGCGAAGGTCTGGCGCACGCGCAGCGGCACCTGCGGGGGTGGATGCGAACGCAAGGCCGTTCCGTATCGCTCTGGTTTCAACCGGGGCGTGCCGAAGTGCGCTATCAACCGCTGGGTGTGGTCGGCATCATCGTTCCGTGGAATTACCCGCTCTATCTGACTATCGGGCCACTGACGGCGGCATTGGCAGCGGGTAATCGCGCGCTGGTAAAGATGTCGGAGTTCACTCCGGTAACGGCAACCCTTCTTGCCGAGTTGATCGCCCGGTATTTCGATCCTGATGAAGTGGCGATCGTGCAAGGTGAGGCCGAAGTGGCGCAGGCCTTTTCGCAATTGCCTTTCGATCATCTTTTCTTCACTGGCTCGACGGCCGTCGGGCATCACGTCATGCGTGCAGCGGCGGCAAACCTGACGCCAGTAACGCTCGAACTGGGCGGCAAGTCGCCGGCGATCATCGCCCCCGCTTACCCGTTGGACAAGGCGGCTGACCGGATTCTCGTCGGCAAGTGCCTGAATGCGGGGCAGACCTGCATTGCACCGGATTATGTGTTGCTGCCGGAAGGGCAGGAGCAGGCCTTCATTGCCGCCGCGCGGACGGTGGTTGCGGGCTGTTATCCGCAAATGACGACGACGCCCGACTACAGCGCTATCGTCAACGCACGTCACTACGAGCGTCTGGTCAGCTATCTGGACGATGCCGTGGTGAAGGGGGCAACGGTCGTTCCGCTGAGCAACGCCAGCGCCGACGCCAGCCGACGGCACTTCCCGCCGGTGGCGCTGCTCGGTGCGCGCGACGATATGCGTGTCATGCAGGAGGAGATCTTCGGGCCGATTCTGCCGATCCTGCCCTATCGCGATATCGATGCCGCCATCGCCCATGTCAATCAGCGACCACGGCCGCTGGCGCTCTACGTTTTCGACGAAATGCCGGAGCGCGTCGATCGCGTGCTGGCACAAACCGTCGCTGGCGGCGTCACCGTCAACGACACCATTCTGCATATCGCCCAGGACAGCCTGCCCTTCGGCGGCGTCGGTCCCAGTGGCATGGGGTGTTACCACGGCCGTGAAGGTTTTCTTACCTTCAGCCATGCAAAGGCGGTGTTCAGGCAGTCGCGACTGAGTGGCATCGGCCTCTTCAAGCCGCCTTACGGAAAGCGTTTCGAATGGCTGATCGGTTGGCTATTGCGATGACGGCACCGCTGATTGGCCGGCGGACGTTTCTCAAGGTGGGTTTGGCTGGCAGCCTGATGCTTGCGAGTGTTGGCCGGGTTGGCGCAGCCACTGCCGATGAGGAGGCCGCACTACTTGCTGCGATCTCAGCTGCGCTTCTCGCCGGCATGTTGCCAGCCGCCGCGTCTGCCCGCACGCAGGCGCTGAACGACACTGTTGCGGGTGTCCGGCATGCCGTAGCCGGCCTCTCGCCAAGCACGCAGAAAGAGATTGCCGAGCTCTTCTCTCTCCTCGGTTTTCCGCTGGCCCGCCGGTTCCTCGCCGGCGTTTCTGCGCCATGGGCCGAGGCGCGCACGGAAGATGTTGCTGCTTTCCTCGAAAACTGGCGGCATAGCCGCTATTCCCTGCTGCAGACAGCCTATGGCGCCTTGCACGACCTTGTTCTCGGCGCCTGGTATGCCCGCCCGGAACATTGGGCAGCCATCGGCTATCCCGGAACGCCGGAGATCTTTTGATGACAGATCCGCAGCCACGTCAGCAGCGCGACCCCTTGCGCGAAGGGCTTGCCGCCGGCTGGAAGCATATTGATGCCTCCACCTTGCAGGCAGACACCCTGCTCGAAGCAGATGTAGCGATCATCGGCAGCGGTGCCGGTGGCGGCGTCGCCGCCGAACTGCTGAGCCATGCCGGTCTCAAGGTCATCCTCGTCGAGGAGGGGCCGCTGATGATGACCAGCGACTTTCGCATGCACGAGGCGGAAGCCTATCCGCAGCTGTATCAGGAGTCTGCCGCGCGCAAGACGGTGGACAAGGCCATCACCATCCTGCAGGGGCGCTGTGTCGGCGGTTCGACAACGGTCAATTGGACCAGCAGTTTCCGCACGCCGCCGACGACGCTGGCGTTCTGGCAGGAGGCGCTCGGGCTGCAGCAACTCTCGGTCGAGTCGATGGCGCCGTGGTTTGCTGCCATGGAGCATCGCCTCGGCATCCGGCCGTGGCCGGTCGAACCTAACGCCAACAACGGTCTGCTGGCGCAGGGTGCTGAAAAAATCGGTGTGCCGGTGCATGGTATCCCGCGCAATGTGCGCGGCTGCTGGAATCTGGGCTATTGCGGTATGGGCTGTCCCGTCGGCGCCAAACAGTCGATGCTGGTGACGACCATCCCCGCTGCACTATCGCGTGGGGCCGTACTGATTTCGCGGCTGCGTGCCGAACGGCTGATCTTCTCGCCGCAGCAGCGCATCATTGGTCTCAAGGGGCGAGCGATGCAGCCCGACGGCGTTCGCGCCGGTCGCATCAGCGTCCGCATCCGTGCCCGCCATTTCGTACTTGCCGGCGGTGCCGTCGGTTCGCCGGCATTGCTCTTGCGTAGCCAGGCGCCGGACCCGCATGGTCTGCTCGGACGGCGCACCTTCCTGCACCCGACGGTGGTCTCCGCCGGCGTATTCGAGCAACGGGTCGAAGGCTATGCCGGCGCGCCGCAGACCATCTATTCCGATCACTACCTTGAACAGTTTCCGGTGGATGGGCCGCTGGGCTTCAAACTTGAAACCCCGCCCTTGCATCCGGTCCTGTATTCGACAACGCTGCAGGGCTTTGGTGAAGTGCACGCCGACAAGATGCGCGATTTTCCGCATGCACAGGTGCTGATCGCCCTGCTGCGCGACGGCTTCCATCGCGAGAGCCGTGGCGGGCGGGTGCGGCTCCGCAGTGATGGCTCTCCCGCACTCGACTATCCGCTCAACGAAGTATTCTGGGAGGCCGCCCGGCGTGCCTTGCTGGCGATGGCCGAAATCCAGTTTGCAGCTGGCGCCCAGCGTGTCACGCCGGTTCACGAAGGAACCCTCGGCTATGCGTCGTGGGCCGAGGCGCAGCGCGGTATCGCGGCGTTGCCGCTGAAACCGCTGGCCTGCCGTGTTGTCAGTGCGCACGTAATGGGTGGGTGCGCCATGGGCGACACGCCAGTGCGCGGCGTCGTTGATCAGCGTGGGCGACATTTTCAGATCGAAAATCTGACCATCTGCGACGGATCAATTTTCCCCACCAGCATTGGCGCCAACCCACAACTCTCCATCTATGGCCTGGCTGCGCGTAATATCAGCCTGCTCGCGGCCGAACTGCAGAATCGTCCGGCCCCGGCCATCCCCTGAATTTTTGATTGCCCGATCCCATTATTTTCTGAGGGGTTTTGTCCTGAGAATTTTCCGTGCCCTCTGTGTTGGATGCGGTTTTCAGGTTTAATTCAACCTCTTGGTTTTTCGCTGCATTCGCTGTGCCCGCTGTGGGTAACTGCTTTTTCTAGGTTTATTTCCATGCTTGCTTCCGCATTGCGCTTCTTCCTGCTGATCGAGCTGGCCATCTACATGGCGATGGCCATGCGGGTTTTTGATCTGGACGTCCTCCCGGCCATTGTTGCTACGCTGGCCGTGTTACTCGGGCAGCGTGCCGGTATTATCGCGACCACCTATGCTGTTGCTGTCGCACACCACTCGCCTGCGCCACCACTGGGGTGGTTGCGTGCGGTGCGGATGGTTCTTGCCGAGTATTTCGCCTTCCTGCGCCTCTTCCTTGTCGTGCAGCCGTGGGAGCGCCTCTGGATGGGGGAGGATCGCCTGCAGCCGCATGGCGGGAGGCTCTTGCTGCTGATCCATGGCTATGGCTGCAATCGTGCTGCCTGGTGGTGGTTGCGCCATCGCCTTGAGGCGGCCGGCTTCCTGGTAGCAACGGTGAACCTCGAACCCCTTTATGTTGATATCGACCACTACGTGACGGCCATCGATACCCGCATCGAGGCCGCTTGCCAGGCGGCGTGCTGCGATCGCCTCACCCTCGTCGGGCACAGCATGGGTGGGCTGGCGGCGCGGGCGTATCTGGAACGCCATGGTGTTGCACGGGTGGACCAACTGGTGACGCTGGCGACTCCGCATGCGGGGAGCGTTCTCGCACGCATGGGCATGGGGGCCAATGCCCGGCAAATGGAGCCCGGTTCATCGTGGCTCAAGTCACTGTGGCTGCACCATCCCGATTTGCCGATGGTGGCGCTGCGCAACAGCCATGACAATTTCGTCATTCCCCAGGATAACCAGCGCTTTCCCGGTGCCCTTGATATCGAATTGTCGGGTGTCGGCCATCTGGCCATGCTGTTTTCCGCCCGTACGGAAAAAGCATTACTTGCAGCCCTGCAGCGCTGATTGCCGGGGAGAAGTCGCGCCCTTGCCGGCCTGCATTCCCTCCGGCGAGGCTTGGCGCTACACTAAGCCTTGGTGCTGCAGGCGAGGGGTTGATGAAATCAGAGCGTGGTTCGATAGGGCGATGGTTGCTGGCCTTTTCGCTGGTCGGATTGCTGGGCGCCTGCGCCGAGAAAGAGCCGGTCCGGATCGGTTTCATGGGCGGGGTGTCAGGGCGTTTTGCTGACCTCGGAACCACCGGTCGTAACGGCGCCATGCTTGCCGTCGAGTGGCGTAACGAGCGCGGTGGGGTCGCTGGCAGGCGTGTCGAACTGATTATCAAGGATGATCAACAGGACGCCGAGAAGGCCCGCCAAGCCTTGCAGGAGCTGATCAGCGAAGGGGTTACGGCAGTGCTCGGCCCGATGACCAGCTCAATTGCGGCAGGCATCGTTGGCGATGCTGATCGTGCCGGCATGCTGCTTGTCGGCGGCACGGTCACCACGAGCGGATTGACCCGCAAGGACGATAATTTCATCCGGACCATCTCGACAACCGCGGAATACGGCAGTCATGCCGCCCATGCTTACCGTCAGCGCTACGACTTCAAACGTGTGGCGCTGATCTACGATCTTGCCAATCGCGACTACACGGAGAATTGGGCCAAGGCCTTCGCTGCCACCTTCGAAACCGAGGGCGGGCGAGTCGTTCAGTCGCTGGGCTTCGATTCCCGCAACGAAAAGGACTATGCGCTGCTGGTCGGGCAGTTGTTGCGCGTACAGCCAGAGTTGGTGGTGATCGCTGCCAGTGCAGTTGATGGCGCGCTGCTGGCTCAGAAAATCCGGCAGCGCGATAGCCGGGTCCGTCTGGCCGGTTCGGCATGGACAGGGACACACCGCTTGATGGAACTGGGCGGCTCGTCGGTCGAAGGCATGCTCATCGAGCAGTATTACAACCAGGATGATCCCTCAGTAGAGTATCGCCAGTTCCACCAGGCGTATCTCAAGCGTTTTGGCTATGAGCCCGGGTTTGCCGGTGTTGTCGCCTTTGACGCAGCCAACGCCCTGCTCGACGGGCTGAACGAGAATCCCGACCGTAAGGGACTCAAGGCCCGCATTCTGAAGCGCTCGCCGTTCAAGGGCATTCAGGGTGAGATACCGATCGATGCCTACGGCGATGCGGAACGGCCGATCACCATGACCGAAGTGAGGGACGGGAAATTCGTCGTCGTTCAGTGATATGACGCAAGCGCTGCGTACCGTCCTCTCCTTGCGTTTTGCTGCGGTCAGCCTGTTACCCATGCTGCTTATGGTCGGTGTTGTCTGGCAGGTGTTGCTGCCGCGTCTTGACGCGCGTGTGGCGGACGAGCATCGCGCATTGGCCATCACGCTGGCGTATGAAACCGAGCGTTACCTGGAGCAGCCGGTTCGTGCCCTGCGCGGGGTTGCCGTTACCCTGTCGCAAGAGCAGGATCGTCGCGCGGGCGGGGCCTTGCCAAACAAGTTACTGGCCGCGCTGGTGCTCGGTAGCGAAGCGTTGGAAAGCGCCTATGCTCTCGATGCCCAGGGGCGCCTGATTGAAATAGCCCTGGCGCCGAGTGCCTCCAAGCGTCCCGCCAACTACATCGGACTCGATCTTTCCGGCAATCCATTGTCCGGAGAGGCGCATCGAAGTGGCCGCAAGGTGTATTCGGAGTCCTATCTTTCCGGCGTGACCGAACAGATTGCGGTGGCTGCCACGGTTCCCGCCGGGGAGCGCCTGCTCGTCGCCGAAATCGGTCTGCGTCGTCTTTCTGAATTTGTCCGCCGGGTGGCGACGTCACCCGACATGCGCCTGATGGTGGTGGATGGCCGCGGACAGGTTGTCGCGCATCCCGATGCAGCGCTGGCCGCGCAGCAAATGAATATCGGCAATCTCGCTATCCTGGCCCGCAGCCGGGAACAGCTCGGAACTTCGGTGACAGCGCAGTTTGCTTTCGAGGGGAGAAAAGTGCTGGGAACGGCACATGGGATCCCCGGTACGGAGTGGACGGTGTTGGTCACCGAGCCACTCGACCGGGTGCACCAACCCGTGTGGGAAATCCTCTACGGTCTGGCCTTGGCCGGGTTGTTGTCCACGCTGCTGGCGATTGCCGTCGGCGTGTTGATGGCCACAGGCTTTTCCAACCGCTTTGAGCGCCTCTCGTCGCTGGCCCGGGAACTGGCAGCAGGGCGTTTTCCGCAACAGTGGCCGGAGTCGAATATCACCGAGCCGGAGCTCCTGATCGGTAGCATGCGCCAGATGGCCGACGCCGTTCGTCAACGCGAAGCCGAACTGCGCGAGCTGAATGCCGAGCTTGAAGCGCGCGTGCAAGGGCGCACAGCGGATCTGGAACGGGCCAACGCCGACCTGTCTGTTGCCATGAAAACCCTGGAACAGGCGCAGGATGAACTGGTGCGTTCGGAAAAAATGGCCGCACTGGGCGGTCTTGTCGCCGGCGTGGCACATGAGCTCAATACGCCGATCGGTAACAGCCTGATGGTGGCGTCCACGCTGGGTGATCGTACGCACGAATTCGAGGATAACCTTGAAAGTGGCCTGACGCGTTCAGCACTCAACCGGCATCTCTCAACCTGCCGCGAGGCCTCACTGTCGCTGGTGCGCAACCTGCAGCGTGCTGCTGAACTGATCAGCAGTTTCAAGCAGGTTGCTGTCGATCAGACGACATCGGCGCGTCGCCGTTTCAGCCTCGATGAAGTGGTTCGGGAAATCATCCTGACCGTGTCGCCGGCCATGCGCAAGGCCTCCTGGCGCGTTGAAACGACGGTGCCGCCAGGAATCAGCTTTGACAGCTATCCGGGGCCGCTCGGACAAGTACTTACCAATCTCATCAATAACGCTGCCCTGCATGCCTTCGCCGAAAATACTGCCGGCATTGTGCGCATCGAGGCGAGGCAGGTCGACGAAACCCATGTGCAGTTGATCGTTTCTGATGATGGCGAAGGTATTTCGTCAGAGCACCTGGCACGCATTTTCGATCCGTTCTTTACCACCCGCATGGGGCGCGGCGGCACCGGTCTCGGCTTGTCGATCTGCCACAACATCGTCGAAAACATTCTCGGCGGTCGCATCAACGTGGCCAGCACGCCAGGCCAGGGAACCATATTTTCGTTATCGCTGCCGCTGGTGGCGCCGCAGGGACAGGATGACGAAGCGAATCCGGGGCTGACACTATGAAGCGGGCAAGTCTGGTGATGTGCAGTCTGCTATTGGCGAGTGGGGCGATGGCTCAGACGGTGTATGAATCGAAGGGGAGCAAGGGGCGGGTCTATTCCGATCAACCCGCGCCCGGAAGCAAGCCCGTCGAATTGCCGCCATTGAACGTCATCGAGGCCGTGCCAGTGCCGCCGCCTGCACCGAAAACTGGGGTCGAGGTGGCCAGCCCCGCCGCCAATGTTCCTCTCTATCGCAGTCTGGCGGTGGTGTTTCCGGAAGCGGGGGGTAGTGTTGCAGCGAACTACGCCACATTTGAAGTCCGCGTCAGCATCGATCCGCCGCTGCTCGTCGGCAAGGGGCACGCTTTCAGCCTGCGTCTCGATGGCCGCCCGGTCCCCGGACGGTTCACCGCAACCGAAATGATGGTTCCGCCGGAATTCTTTGGTGATGCCATGCCTGCAGGTGTGCAGCGCCATGTACTGGAAGTGTCGGTCGTCGATGGACAGGGGGCGACGCTGTTGACGTCGGCGCCGGTCGATTTTCAGACCCGCTTCGTCAATGTCCTGCAGCGGCCACACCGTCTGCCAGCGCCCTATCCCTCACCTTATCCCTCACCTTATCCTGCCCCGGTACACAAGCCAGCCTCCAAGCCGGCACCTGCGCTCGAACCCTTGCCGGATTCACGGCCCGCTACGGAAAGGCGGCGCTAAGCAATAAAGACGCCGCCCGCAGGCGGCGCTCGTGCCGGGCGGATCCTGCTACTTTCTCGTTTTTGCCGGCTTGACCGAGATCGCAACCGCTTCCGTGTAGGTCAGCTCGACCTGGTCACCGACCTGCACGGCAGCCAGCGACTTGCGGTCCTTGACCTTGACATCGACGACGTTGTCTTTGAGGCCCTTCAAGGTGGCCAGCCCCTTCTTGTCGTCGATGGCGATGATGTCGGCGACGATGACCCGCGAGCGTTGGCCGCTCATGGCGGGTTTTGCTCCAGGTTTGGCTGCGCTGCCATTTTCCGCTTCCGTGGCGCTGCGCGGGCCAGGGCCTTTTTTCAGGGAAATGGCCAATGCGCGACCGTATTGTGCAACCACGAAATCGCCGACCCGGATCTGGGCGAGATTCTTCACCGCCGGCCCGGCAACAACGGTCAGTGTGTTGCCATCATCGCGCTTGAGGGTAAGGGTCCGGAGGGGCATGTCGACGGCGACCACCTCAGCGACCGAGCGGATCAGCTCGGCTTTGGCGACCAGCGGCTTGCGCGGCTTTGCCGGCGGCGCCTCGCCGTTGCTCTCAGCGGCAACTACCGGGCTGCTGAGTGCGATGGCGGTGGCCATGCAGAGCGCGGTCGAGATTCTGCGCATGGATTTTCTCTCCTTCGGCTGAAACATCAGAAATGAATCCCCCGCATTATCTGCGAAAACGCGATCTGATCGGCGCTGGGCATCTCCGGCAGTCCAAGCCCCCCCTTCTTTTCCTTGGCGGCATGGGAGTCGGGGAACATGCGGAAGGTGGTGTTCATGACAATCTGGGCAACGCGCGGCAGAGTGGCATGCAAGACCTGGCCGAAGATGCCGAGGCGTGTGGCAATGCGCACGTGTTTGTGTACCACGGCGTCGGCGATCAGGCCGGCGGCATCCTCGGGCGAGAGCGTCGGTACGTGGTCGTAGATCTTGGTCGGGGCGATCATCGGTGTTCGTACCAGCGGCATGTTGATGGTGGTGAACTCGATGTTGCGGTCGGCGAACTCGGAGGCGGCGCACCGGGTCCAGGAATCCATCGCGGCTTTCGATGCGACATACGCAGAGAAGCGCGGGGCGTTGGTGAGGACGCCGATGGATGAGATGTTGATGATGTGGCCGCGCTTTTTCTCCATCATCTTCGGCAGCAAGCCCATGGTCAGGCGCAGCGCCCCGAAGTAGTTGAGCTGCATGGTGCGCTCGAAATCGTGGAAGCGGTCAAAGCTGTTTTCGATGGCACGGCGGATCGAGCGACCGGCGTTGTTGATGAGGACGTCGACGCCCCCGTGTTCGTCGATGATCTGGCGCACCAGCGCATCAACCTGCGCGTAGTCGGTGATGTCGCCAACGTAGGCCTCCAGTTTGTAGCCCCCGGCTTCGAATTCTCGCTGCGTTGCCTCAAGCTGAACCTGGTCACGGGCGATGGTGATGACCGTGGCGCCGGCTTCGGCCATTTTCCAGGCCGTCGCCTTGCCGATGCCGGATGAGGCGCCGGTGATCAATACGACTTTGCCACTGACCTGCCCCGTGAGCGAGCGGTCGATCGACAGGTCCGGATCGAGGTGCCGCTCCCAGTAATCCCAGAGGCGCCAGGCGTAAGTATCGAGCGGCGGCACAGCGATATCGCTGCCCTTGAGGGCGCGCGTGGTCTCGCGGCAGTCGAAGCGGGTCGGGTAGTTGACGAAGGTGAGGATGTCGTCAGGTAGTCCGAGGTCCTTCATGATCGCGTGCCGTATACGCCGTATCGGGGTCAGTGCCATCAGGGCCTTGCGCATGTGGCGGGGAATGAAACCGAAGAGCGCGGCGTTGATGCGGAAGGCCATTTCGGGGGCATGGGCAGCACGGGAGATGGTGTTGAGCAGGTCGCCCACGCGCATCGGGGTCGGGTCGGTGAGGTGGAAACACTTGCCGTCTTCATCGCGCAGGTGGGCAATGTGGTCCACCGCAGCGACCACGAAATCGACGGGAACAACGTTGATTCGTCCGCCCTCGATGCCGACAGCTGGCACCCACGATGGCAGCAGCTTGCGCATCTTCTGGATCAGCTTGAAGAAATAGTAGGGGCCATCGATCTTGTCCATCTCGCCGGTGCGCGAATCACCGACGACGATCGCCGGTCGGTAGATGCGCCAAGGCAGCTTGCATTCGCGGCGAACGATGCCTTCCGAGTCGTGCTTGGTGCGGAAATAGGGATGGTCGAGATTCTCTGCCTCCTCGAACATGTCTTCGCGGAAAAGCCCTTCGAACAGGCCGGCCGAGGCGATCGAGCTGAACAGATGGAAGTGCCTGGCGCCGATGGCCTCGGCGAACTGGACGGTATTCCGGGTGCCGTCGACATTGGCCCGCTGCTGTGTTTCTGCATCGGCCTTCAGATCGTACACCGCTGCCAGATGAAAGAAGTGCGTGATCTTCTTGTTGAGCTTTCGGGTGTCTGTCTTGCCGATGCCGAGCAGCGGTCGTGTCAGGTCGCCCGTCACCGGAATCGCTCGGCTTTCGTCGGCGCCCCAGTACGCGCGCAACCGGGCAATAGTGTCGGCCTCCATCGACCGCACGAGGAAATAAACAACGCTCCCTTCGCGTTCCAGCAGCTTTTTGACCAGACGCTTGCCGATGAAGCCGCTGGCTCCGGTAATGAAATAATTCATGATGTCTCCTGAATGTTTTATTGGTTTTGGTAATGCAAAAACTAGAGTATGCCACCTAGCTCTTTAGTGTGTCCCCTCTAAGTTTTCTCACTACACTGGTCTCGTCAGGCAAGTGAATCAAGCACTTGCCCTCTGCAAATCCCATCAATCCAGGAGGACATCATGGCCAAGAAACTGAAAGCACTCGCCGGCGCCGTCGCCGACAATCAATTCGCTGCGACCGTCAAGGAATCTGCACATCAGATCTGGCTCGCCGGGCTTGGCGCTTTTGCCAAGGCTCAGGAAGAAGGTAACAAGGTGTTCGATGCGCTGGTGAAGGAAGGTGAGAGCATCCAGACCAAGACGCGCAAGGTCGCTGACGAAAAAATCGCCGATGTGGCTGGCCGGGCGGCCGGCACGTGGGATCGTCTGGAAACCGTTTTCGAGGATCGCGTCGCGCGGGCCTTGGGTAGCCTCGGTGTGCCGACGAGGAAGGATGTCGATAAGCTCTCCCGGCGCGTTGCCGAATTGACGGCCGTGGTTGCCGAACTGACCGAGGGCAAGGGCGGTGCGCCGGTAGCCAAACCAGTACCGTCGGCAACGCGTGCGGCGGCGGCAAAGAAGCCTGCTGTCGTGAAAGCGGCTCCGGCAGTAAAGAAGGCGCCTGTCGCGAAGAAGGCTGCCGCGGTGAAGAAGGTGCCTGCCGTCAAGAAAACCGGCGCCTGATGATTGACCGCTGAGGCATGGGGAAAGCCATGGGCATGCGCCGCGTCGACCGGGGGTTGGTGCCTGCTCGGCAGGCGCGGCAAACGGCGCCTGCGTTGCCAAAGTCGCCCTCGAAGCTGGGGCTGGCTCTTGCAGGCGGCGGGCCGCTCGGCGGTATCTATGAAGTCGGTGCACTGGCGGCGTTGTCTGAAGCGTTGGAGGGGGTCGATTTCAACGAGATCGATACCTATGTTGGCGTCAGCTCCGGTGGCTTTATAGCTGCGGCGCTGGCCAACGGCATGTCACCGGCCAAGCTGGCGCGCATGCTCGTCGAGGACGATACCGAGGAAGTCTTCGATCCGGACGTGCTGTTGCGGCCGGCCATTGGTGAGTATTTTCGCCGTGCAGTTTCGGTGCCACCGCTGTTGTTTGACGCGCTGAGGCATTATTTCGGGGATCCTTGGCGCGGCGGTCTGCTGGAATCGTTTCAGCGACTGTCGCATGCCATCCCGACCGGAATTTTCGACAACGCCGGCATCGACCGGCTGCTCCGCCGCATGTTCTCGGCAAAGGGCCGGTCCAACGATTTTCGCCAGCTCAAGCGGCGCCTCTACCTTGTTGCGACTGATCTGGATACTGGCGAAGCTGTCGAGTTTGGTGCTGCCGGCTATGACGACGTGCCGATTTCTGCAGCCGTACAGGCCAGTGCTGCGCTGCCGGGATTGTTCCCGCCGGTAGAGATCAAGGGGCGCTTCTACGTTGATGGTGCGCTCATCAAGACCCTGCACGCTTCAGTAGCGCTCCGCGAGGGAGCCACACTGGTGTTTTGCATCAACCCGCTGGTACCGTTTGACTCTGATCTGGCCGAACACCGTGACGGCAAGCACCGGCATAGCGTTAATCACCTTGTCGAAGGTGGGCTGCCTGTCGTGCTGTCACAGACCTTTCGCGCCATCATCCACTCGCGTATGCGCGTCGGCATGGACCGTTACCGGCATCAGCACCCCGGTGCGGACGTCGTTCTTTTCGAACCGACCCGCGACGATGCCGACATGTTCTTCGCCAATGTTTTCAGTTATGGCAGCCGCAAACGGCTCTGTGAGCATGCTTACCAGCGCACCCGGCAGGACCTTTACCGGCGCCGCCATGAGTTGGGCCCGCTCTTGGAGCGCCATGGCATCCACCTGAATCTGGCGGTGCTGCGCGATCACCGACGCAGTCTGCTGACCAATGCGGAAGGTGAGCCACTGGGCGCCGCCCAGCGGGCGCTGGAAACCGCACTCGATGATCTCGAGCGCTGGTTGGCGGCCCGAAGCGGAGCCCGGGCCGGCGTCTAGGGCGCATGCTATTCTGGATACACCAGCACGCGAGCAAGTACGGGAAGGGGATACGCCGGTGATTGAGAAGAAGCCGAAACGTCGCACGCGCGAGCGCATTCTCGAGACCAGCCTGCGCCTGTTCAACGAATTCGGCGAACCCAATGTGACGACAACCGTCATCGCCGACGAGCTGAACATGAGTCCGGGCAATCTCTACTACCATTTCCATAACAAGGACGAGATCGTCAACGCGCTGTTTGCCGATTTCGAGCATGGCATCGAAGAAGTCCTGACTGCGCCGACCCGGCGTGTGGCCAATGTCGAGGATATCTGGCTGTTCCTGCATCTGCTGTTCGAGAGCATCTGGCACTTCCGTTTTCTTTATCGCGACCTACCCGACTTGCTCACCCGCAACCGCCTGCTCGAGGTCCACGTCGGCCGCATCCTTGAACACAAGGTGCGCACCGCAGCCCGCTTGTGTGAGGGCTTGGTCGAGGCGCGCGAGATGCTGGCCTCGGCTGCAGAAATCCATGCGCTGGCGAACAATATGGCAGCGCTCGCGACCTGCTGGCTTTCCTTCGAGTATTCCCGCAATCCGCGCCGACGCATGGAAGGCGAGGCACTGAGTCGCGGGGTCTATCAGGTGATGGCAATGCTGGCTCCGTTTCTAGTCGGTGACGCCCGCCTGCTGCTGGAACGGCTTTCTGCCGAATACATCAAACAGCCTGAGGTGAAACGATGAAGAAAGCCGCCTGGAAGAAGTTTCCTTTTCCTGACAAGGCATACCAGTACTCGGCAGCGACGCTGAAAAAATCGTGGGATAGGCTGCATCGTGGTGATGCCGAACCTTTTCCCGAGAACGCTTCTCTGCAGGATGCGTGGCGGGCCTACCATGCCGGCGATTTCGGCAAGGCCGTGGAACTGGGGCTCAAGGAAGGGGTGGCTGGTTATACCGTCGCCAACAAGGCAGCGATGATTTATGCCAACTACCTTGAGGATGACGACGCCAGGAAGCTGGATAGTTTTCAGGAAATCGCCACACGCTGCGAGGCGCAGCAGGCGGCAGACCCCGGTAATGCCAATGCCTGGTACATCCATGCCTATGCACTCGGCCGCTACAGTCAGGGGATTTCGGTCGCCAAGGCGCTGGCCGAGGGGCTTGGCGGCAAGATCAAGGCCAGCCTGAACCGCGCCATTGAACTGCAGCCGCGCCATGCGGATGCGCATGTCGCGCTGGCGACCTGGCATGCGGAAGTGATCGACAAGGTCGGCGCGCTGGTTGGCGGCCTTACCTACGGCGCCAAGAAGGATGTGGGGGCGGCGCTTTTTGAAAAGGCGCTCATGCTCAATCCGGATTCAGCCATTGCCCGCATCGAGTGTGCCAATGGCTTGGTAATGATGTTCGGCAAGGCCCGGATGAAAGAAGCAGAAAAGCGCTATGCCGAAGCCGTGGCGCATGTTCCGGCGGATGCCATGGAGCGCCTTGATGTCGAGATGGCCAAGGCTGATTCGGAAGAGGATTGAATCGCCGCCGGCGATTTTGCGCTGGGGGGTGAAACTTACCCGACCAGCCTTGAGTTGGCTGGCAGCAGGCTGATCAGAAAATCCATCTGGTCAATGAGAATGCGGCGGTTGCGCAGGATCAGGGCTTCGTAGCGCGACGGGGTGTAGGGCACATAGCGCATCACCATGCCGACGCGCTCAAGTGTGGAAGCGCCTTTTCTCTGGTTGCAGGGCTTGCAGGCGGTGACCACGTTGGTCCAGTGATCCATGCCTCCGCGCGAGAGCGGGACAATGTGATCGCGGGTGAGAAATTCCGGGCGTTTCTGGCTGCCGCAATAGCAGCAGAGATGGTGGTCGCGCTGAAATAGCAGGGGGTTGCTGAGCGCTGGCGACTGGGGTTGCCAACCCCTTGGGTTTCTCCCGCGCAAGGCCTGGATGCTGGTAACGCTGAGGGTGGAGCGTTCGCCGGTCAGTCGCGATAGCCCGCCGTGAAAGGTGAACAGGAAATCCCCCAATTCCCGGTCAACCCGGCCGGAAGCCTTGCAGGCAATCGCGTCTTTCCAGGTAATCCAGCCGCGCGGCGCCCCCGTCACGTCGACCGCGAGGATCAGCGGTCGGTTTGACGGTGTGACCAGGCTTTCCACCTGCAAATGGTCGGTACGGTTCAAGTCGCCTCCTTCGGTCGGCCATCGAACTGCTGCCGGAAGAGTACCAAAGGATGCGGTGCATTCCAATTGGCGTCGCTTGCAACGCTGGTTGGCGGTTGCTCGGGGCGGCTCGCGAACCCGCCAATGAGGGTGGAAATTGGGCGCCGGTACGCTATGCTTCCGCCCGCCATCATGAAATATGACCACGCATCCCGTTTTCTGTTCGCGGCGTTCTTCCTTTCGCTGCTGCTGCACCTGCTGCTGATCTTCGGTTGGGGCTGGCAGCGCGTGCTACCGCCGACGATGGCGCAGCCGGCGATTCAGGTTGTCGTTTCGGCGAAAACAGTAGCCGTACCGGCGCCCATTTCTGCGCCTGCTCCCACCTCCACTGCACAGCCGCCATTACTGACAGCACGTCCTATTCAGCCGGCCAGACCACGGCCAAAGGAGGCAACGCCTCCCGTGCTGGCGGTGGAAAGGCCGGCGCCGCCACCGGAGAGCTTGCCGATTGCGGTTGCCGAGGCTGCGCCGGCGACAGGGCGTGAATCCGCTTCGCCTGCGCCGGCCGCACCCGGTCCGGCAAATGGCGCGACAAGCGACGCAGCCGAGGGGGTCAGCGCCGACAGTCTGCGCGAGTACCGTATTGAACTCGCCGGTGCCGCGCGTCGTTTTCGCAGCTATCCCGCGATAGCGCGCCTGCGTGGTTGGGAAGGTGTTGCCGAGGTCGTGGTGTCGGTGAATGCCGGGGTGCCGCTTCCGTCGCTGAAGCTGGTGCATTCTTCCGGGCACCCCGTCCTCGATGAGCAGGCTGTGGAAATGCTGTCACGCGCTGTCGCCGCGACGCCATTGCCAGCAAGCCTGCGCGGCCGCAGCTTTGTCGTGCCGATGCCGATCCGCTTCAGCCTGGAGGAGTAGTTCTTTGACTACTCACCGACAGCGGTGGCAGGTCGGTGGTATGCAGGCAGACTGCGCCGCTCTTGCGGTCCGATAGCCAGGCTTTGAGGGCAAAGCTGACGCTGCGGAAGGCCATTTCTGCCCAGGGAATGCTGGCTTCGTCGAAGAGTCGGCTTTCCAGCGACTCGATGCCCACACCAAAGCGTCCACCGACCAGCCGGGCGGTATAGAACATATGCACCTGATGGATATGAGGGACATTGATCAGTGCAAACAGGCGGTCGATTTCCACTTCGGCGCAGGCTTCTTCCAGCGTTTCACGCGCGGCGGCTTCGGCGGTAGTTTCGTTGTTCTCCATGAAGCCTGCCGGGAGTGTCCACAGACCCAGGCGCGGTTCAATGGCGCGGCGACAGAGCAGGACTTGCCCTTCCCATTCGGCGATGCAGCCGACCACCATCTTCGGGTTCTGGTAATGAATGGTGCCGCATTGCGCGCACAGATAGCGCGGCACGGTGTCGCCAGCCGGGATGGCGAGGGAAACAGGGCTGCCGCACTGGCTGCAGAAATTCATCGGGATATGGACGCCGCTCATGGAGCGAAGTTTACCCGAAGCCCGCCACGCGTACACCGTGTTGACGGCGTTTGCATCCGCCATGGCTGCAGTTGATAATGGGTTCTACTTCATGGCGGCACGATGAATTCTGAGCTGAAAAAATTTGAGCAGGTCAAGGCGATGGGGGAGCTTCCCTCGCCCAAGGGGGCAGCCTTGACCATTATCCGGCTCACTCAGCGCGATGATGTCAGCGCTGCCCAGCTTGAACACGCGATCAAGACAGACCCAGCCTTTGTCGGTCGCCTGCTCAAGGCGGCCAACGCGGCCGGGCGCAACAGCGGTCGGCCGGTGGTTGCGATTGCGGATGCCCTCAAGGTTCTCGGGCTGGGCGTAGTACGCAATCTTGCCCTGGGCTTTTCGCTGGTATCCGGCTATCGCAAGGGGGGCTGTGAGCGCTTCGACTTCGATCGATTCTGGAACCGCTCGCTACTCACTGGCCTTGCCTATCAGGAGATCGTTCGCCAGTCGGGGGCGATCGGTCCGGAGGAGGCCTTTTGCTGCGGCCTGCTGGCCGACATCGGTAGTCTGGCGCTGGCGACCTTGCATCCGAAAGCCTATGCGCAGTTGCTTGAAGAACTGGGTGACGCACCTGACCCCGCGTTGGTGCGTGCGCGGGAGGAGGCGCTTTTCCTGCTTGCCCACGATGACTTGAGCGCCGCAATGCTCAGCGACTGGGGCTTGCCACGTCAATTGATCGAGGCGCTCTACTACCGTAGCCAGCCCGAGCGCAGCAAATTTGCCGCCGGTTCGCGGGGCGAGCGGCTCTTGTCGGCGGCGATGCTGGCCGGGCAGGTCGCCGATGTCTGTCTGCTGGATGAGGTGCAACGTGCTGATCGCCTTGGTTCTCTCGCCGACGCGTCGTGCGCGTTGACGATTCTTCCGGATGCCCTGGAACAACTGGTCGACGGGGTGTCCGCGCAGTGGCGGGAGTGGGGGGCGATGCTGCAGCTGTCAGTCAGTACGCCGCCCCCGTATGCACAGATGGTGCGTGCGGCGGTATCGTCTGCCGCCGGTGCAGCTGATGGACTTCGTGTTCTGGTGGCGGTGAGTGATCGGCAAGAGCGCGATCAGATACTGGGTTTGCTGGGCGCCCTGGGCTACGGAACCTTTGCCGTCGATAACGGTGAGGCCGCACTTGCTGCAGCCTTGGATGCGGAACCGCAGATTCTGGTTGTCGATGCCGTGCTGGACGGTATCGATGGCATCGGCCTGATTCGCGCCCTGCGCGAGACAAAGCTTGGGCGTGGCGCCTACATGCTGTTGTTGACTGCCGGCGGTGATGAGGACCGTCTGGTCGAGGCCTACGAGGCTGGCGCCGACGATTACCTTGTCAAACCACTCAAGGAGCGCGTTCTTGCTGCCCGACTGCGTGCCGGCGCGCGTGTCGCCGAACTGCAGGTCGAGGTCGAACGCGATCATCGCGAGATGAAACATTTTGCGGCCGAGCTTGCGGTGACCAATCGCCGCTTGCACGAAGCCGCCATTACTGATCCGATGACGGGTTTCTACAACCGTCGTTATGCCCTTGAGCGTCTGGAAGAGGAATGGGCGGCCAGCAATCGCAGCCGCAAGCCCTTGTCCTGCATGATGATCGACCTTGACCGTTTCAAACTGATCAACGATACGTACGGGCACGACGTCGGTGACCGTGTCCTGACCGATATTGCCGCTGTACTGCAGCAGAACCTGCGGGCCAACGATGTCATCTGTCGGGTCGGTGGGGACGAGTTTCTGGTGATCAGCCCGGATACCGATGCGGAGTCGGTCCGCGCCTGTGCGACCCGTCTGATGGCGGCGGCCGACAAGATTCTGGTGGAGACGCCGCGCGGGCTTGTCCGTTGCGGGGTCAGCATTGGTGTGGCGACCCGCAGTGAGGGGGTCGCAACGATGGCGATGCTGATGAAGGCTGCCGATGAAGGGATGTATCAGGCCAAGATCAGCGGCCGTCGCCGTATCGGCGAACGTTTTGATTGAGTGCCGTTGCCGGCAGAGGACAATTTGCCGAAATGTGGCGAAATTGTGGCGAGTCGCAAGAATGCGAGGTTTCCTTCGCCTTTCGAGAGCATCTGGCTAAAATAGCGCGAAACACGTAGACGGATGCCACGGGCTGGCAGTGGCTGAAAAGGGGTAAGGGGTAGCGCATGTTTCTGATCGTTGGCTATGTCATCATTCTTGCGGCGTCGCTGGGTACCTATGCGGTCCACGGCAGTCTGCTGGCGCTCTGGGTGCCGCTCGAGTATGTGGCCATCGTCGGCCTCACCGTCGGTGGCTTCGTTGCCGGCAACGATATCAAGTACATCAAGAAGACCATCGGTGCCTTGCCCTCCATCCTCAAGGGCTCAAAATTCACCAAAGCGCTGTATATCGACCTTCTGGCGATGCTTTATGAAATTCTTGGCAAAGTCCGCAAGGAAGGCCTGATGTCGATTGAGGCCGACGTCGAGGATCCGCACGCCAGCCCCATCTTCGGCAAGTACCCGACCCTGCAGAACGACCACCATGTCATGGAGTTCATCACCGACTATCTGCGCATGATGGTCGGCGGCAACCTGAACACGGTTGAAATCGAGAGCCTGATGGACATGGAGATCGAGACGCATCACCACGAAGTCGAAGTTCCCGGTCACGTCATGGCCAAGGTGGCTGATGGCGTACCAGCCTTCGGTATCGTTGTCGCCGTGATGGGCGTGGTGAACGTGATGGGCTCGGTCGGGCAGCCGCCGGCGGTACTTGGCAAGATGATTGGTGGCGCACTGGTCGGTACCTTCCTGGGTATTCTCATTTCCTACGGCTTTGTTGCTCCGGTCGCCAATCTGCTCGAGCAGAAGGCGCACGAAGGCTCGAAGATCTACCAGTGCATCAAGGTGGTGCTGCTGGCATCGATGTCGGGTTATGCACCACAGGTCGCAGTTGAGTTTGGCCGCAAGGTGCTGGAGTCGGATGTGCGCCCACGCCTTATCGAGCTAGAGGACGAACTCAAGGCACGCAAGGGCAAGTGACCTGTCGCTGACCGAGACCCAAAATGAGCGACGATTCGACACGCCCGATAATCATCAAGCGCAAGAAGGTGGTGGCCGGTGGTCACCACGGCGGTGCCTGGAAGATTGCCTATGCCGACTTCGTCACGGCGATGATGGCTTTTTTCCTGCTCATGTGGCTCCTCGGGTCGACGGCCAAGGGAGATCTGCAGGGCATTGCTGACTTCTTCCAGAATCCGCTCAAGGTCGGAATGTCGGGCGGTTCTGGCGTGGGCGATGCGTCCAGCGTGATTCAGGGAGGGGGCAAGGATCTGACGCGATCTAGCGGGCAGGTCAAGGACGGTGAAATAGACTCGAAGCGCAAGACGATCAATCTCAAGGAAACCAATCGAGAGTTCCTGAAGAAGCAGTTCGAAGCGGAAGAAAAGGCGAAGCTGAACGAGCTCAAGAAACGCATCGAAAAAGCAATTGAAGAAAATCCGGCGCTCAAGCAGTTCAAGAACCAGCTGTTGCTTGACATCACCAGTGAGGGGCTGCGCATCCAGATCGTCGACGAGCAGAACCGTCCAATGTTCGACTCCAGTAGCGCCGACCTGAAACCCTATACCAAGGATATCCTGCGCGAGATTGGCAAGGCCTTGAACAGCGTCAGTAACAAGATCACTGTCTCCGGCCATACCGACGCCGCGCGCTTTGCCGGTGGCGAAAAGAGCTTCTCGAACTGGGAACTTTCTGCCAATCGAGCTAATGCCTCCCGTCGCGAACTGATCATTGGTGGCATGGACGATTTGAAGGTGCTGCGCGTGGTCGGTATGTCCTCGACGGTACTGTTTGATAAAAATGACCCGTTGAATCCGGTCAATCGCCGGATCAGCATCATCGTACTGAACAAGAAGACCGAGGATGCCTTCCTCGGTGAAGAAGATAGCGGCGCAGCGGACATCGGTACCGATGGCGAAGGTATGGAGACTTTGACGCCGGATGAAAAAGGAACGACAAGGGGTTAGAAGCCCGTTGTCTGGTGCTGCAAGTACTCAGGAATGTCACACGGGGGAACGATGACAGCAGGCGAGAAAGTCAGGAATTATGGGGCGCTGTGGCTGCTTGTTGTGGCAGGCGGTGCCGCTGCACTTGAGCCGGCCTTGCGTGGTGGCACATTCATCGGCATGGTTGTCTTGCTGCTGGCGGGTTGGGTCATGATCGCCGGCAACGCGGTCCCGGCTGATGTCGAAGAAGAAACGCCAGCGGCCAGGGCAACGGGGCTTGATCGGGAGGCGCTGGCCGAGACCGGGGCCACGCTGGTGCGTTGCGGCCAAGAATTCACCACGCAGTTCGGAGTCACGCGCGGCGAACTTGCACGCGCACAGCAGATTTTTTCCGATGCCATTGCCAAACTGATCGATAGTTTCCATGCCATGAGTGCGCAGGCACATCGACAGCAGGAGCTGGGTTTGCAGGTAATTCGCCACCACGGGGGTGGCTCCGGCGGGGGGGCTTCCGATTTCGAACGTTTTGCCCGGCAAACCTCGGCGACGCTGCGGACTTTCGTTGATAGCGTCGTCGAAAATTCCAAGCTGGCGATGGAGCTGGTGGAATTGACCGATCGTATCGCCAGCGAGATGCGCAAGATTCTGGGGATGCTGGGTGAGATCGAAGGGATTTCCAAGCAGACCAATCTGCTGGCACTCAATGCCGCTATCGAGGCGGCACGGGCCGGCGAGGCTGGCCGGGGGTTTGCGGTGGTTGCCGACGAGGTCCGTGACCTGTCCGGGCGCACCAGCCATTTCAGCCAGCAGATCCGCGGCATGATGCAGAACATGCAGAAATCGATCGGTGAGACGGAAGCGGCAATCAACAAGATGGCAGCGCAGGACATGACCTTTGCGCTCAAGTCGAAGCAGGATGTCGAAGACGCAATGCGCAACGTCGAGGATCTCAATCGCGATACCAGCCAGGCCGTGAGCGAGCTTAACCAGATCGCTGCTGTCATGGAAAGCAGTGTCAACCAGGCAGTGGTGTCCCTGCAGTTTCAGGACATGGTGACGCAGCTGATTACGCACGTCAGTAGTCGCCTGGGTGAATTGCAGGCGGTGATTGTTGAAGTTGGCGGCGCCGGTAGTGTCGCCGGGAGTGCTGCCTCCGGTATCCAGCCGGACCAGATGGCGCGCTTGCGTGCGCAACTGACGAATGCCGTGGCGATGCTCGACGGCATTCATCACGTGATTGAAAATAACCCCGTAAAGCAGGAAGGCTTCGCCAGCGGCGACGTCGAACTGTTCTAATTCAAGAAGGAATTTCCATGGCAAAGACCGTGCTCTGCGTTGATGATTCTGCCTCCATTCGCCAGATGGTCGGATTCACGCTTAAAAGCGCTGGCTATGAGGTGGTTGACGCTGTCGATGGTATGGATGGTCTCGATAAGGCCAAGGCTCGCGCAGTCAACCTCGTGCTTACCGACCAGAACATGCCGCGCATGGATGGGCTGACGCTGATCAAGAGCTTGCGTGCGTTGCCGCAGTACAAATCGGTGCCGATCCTGATGCTGACCACCGAATCCTCTGAATCGATGAAATCGCAGGGGCGCGCGGCTGGTGCGACGGGTTGGCTGGTCAAACCCTTTGATCCGCAAAAATTGGTTGAGGTCGTAAAAAAAGTCATCGGTTAATACTTTGGCTCAACTTCGGAATCCGGAAGTTCTGCGCGATTTTTCGGTCCGGCGCGTCCGGACCAATGCCAACGCAACAGAGTGCAGAGGTCAAGAATGACCATCGACATGAGTCAGTTCTACCAGGTCTTCTTCGAGGAGACGGCAGAGCACCTGGCGGCCATGGAGTCGTTGTTGCTGGGGCTTGACCTCGCCGCCCCCGACAGCGAAGAACTGAATGCCATTTTTCGTGCTGCGCACTCGATCAAGGGGTCGAGCGGAACATTTGGTTTCAACGATCTTGCTGAAGTCACCCACGTGCTGGAAAACCTGCTCGACCGCATTCGCAAGAACGAGCTGGCGCTGCGCAATGACATGGTCGACGCTTTTCTCGATGCGGGCGATATCCTCAAGGCCATGCTGGCTGCCCACCAGGGAGGCGCGCCGGTTGCCGACGGTACTGTTGCCCAGGTCTGCGCTAACCTGAAGGCGCTGACGACGGATGCTGATACAACGGCTCCGCTCGCGGCGATGGCAGTGCCGGCCTCGTCGCCAACTCCCTCCCCGGTACAGCCGGGTGCATGTTTCGATATCGAATTCCTGCCAACGGTTGAAGCTACGGCAGATCACCAGGCTATTCCCAATCTTCTCCAGGCATTGAGCGGCATGGGTCAGCTCGATGTCGTTGCGCAGCCGGAAGCGGGTGAGCCTGGGCTGTGGTGTTTGCGCCTGCTCACCGGGCGACCGCAGGCCGAGTTCGAGGATTTTCTCGAATTTGTTTCCGAGAAGGATGCCTGGCGGGTCAAGCGCACTGCTACCGATACGGTTGATGCTGGTGGCGCCTATGGCCTCTTCGATGTCGCCGCAGCCGAGGCTGACGACGATGCGTATGGTTTGTTCGAGTCAGATCAGGATACGGCAGCGCACAGCGCCATGGTCGCGGACGAAGGAGAGGGGTTTGGCTTTTTCGAGCCGCTACCGGTAACGCTTGACAGTCCTTCTGCTTTGCCGGCTGCAGCAACAGTTCTTGAGGGCGACGGTTTCGGCTTTTTTGAACCCCTTCCTGAACCGGTCGCTGCCTTCCCGGTAGCGCCTGCCGCAGTGTCCGTAACGTCCCCTACGGAATCTGCGGCGGTCGCAGTCGTGCTTCCTGCCGCCGCGTCACCCGTAGCACGCGAGAGCCGTGCGAAGCCTGCAACCGCGCCGGCCGGCGAGGCGGCATCGATTCGTGTCAGCGTCGAACGTGCCGATCAACTGATCAATCTGGTCGGTGAACTGGTGATCACCCAGGCCATGCTGTTGCAATGTGCTGCGCAGATGCACGATGCAGCACCCGAGGCATTGACCAATGGGCTGGCGCAACTGGAACGCAATACGCGGGGTTTGCAGGAGGCCATCATGTCGATCCGCATGATGCCGATTTCCTTTGTCTTCTCGCGCTTCCCGCGGGTCGTTCGCGATCTGTCGTCGAAGCTCGGCAAGCAGGTCGAACTGAAGATGAACGGCGAGACCACCGAGCTCGATAAGGGCCTCATCGAGCGTATAGCCGATCCCTTGACGCACCTCATTCGCAACAGCCTCGACCATGGTGTCGAATTGCCGGAAACGCGTATAGCAGCAGGCAAAAGCCCGCTTGGGACCATCACGCTGAAGGCCGCGCACCAGGGGGGCAACATCGTCATTGAAGTCGGCGATGATGGCGCCGGCCTCGATCGTCAGCGGATTCTGTCGAAGGCGCGTGAGCGCGGCTTCCAGGTCTCCGACCAGATGACCGACCAGGAGGTGTGGGCACTGATTTTCGAGGCCGGTTTCTCGACCGCCGAGGTTGTTACTGATGTTTCAGGTCGCGGCGTCGGCATGGATGTTGTCCGGCGGAATATCCAGGCGATGGGAGGGCGAATCGAGATCGAGAGCATGTCCGGTGTCGGTACACGCATGACTGTGCGCTTGCCGCTGACGCTGGCCATCCTCGATGGCATGTCGGTGGCTGTCGGTGAGCACATTTACATCCTGCCCCTGTCGTACGTGATCGAATCGCTGCAGCCGGAGCGTGGTGATGTCAAAACGCTGTCGAACCAGACACGGGTGATTCAGGTGCGTAACGAGTACTTGCCGGTCGTCAGCTTGCACGACATGTTCCGGGTGCCGGGTGCAGAAACTGATTTCACCCGCGGCATCATGATCGTGCTTGATGCCGACGGCACAAAAGCAGCACTGTTTGTCGATGCGCTGGTGGGACAGCACCAGGTGGTGATCAAGAGTCTGGAGCAGAACTACCGACGGGTGTCGGGCATTTCCGGGGCAACAATCATGGGGGATGGGCGCGTGGCGCTGATTCTCGATGTCTCTGCACTGATCGAACTGTCCCGCGCAGCACAGGCCGTTGCGGTGCCGGCGCTGGTCTGAAGAAAATTTGCGAATGGAGCAAGTGATGGAAATTGCGAACCAGCAGAACGGGGCGGCAGAAGAGGATCAGATTGCCAGCGAGTATCTGACTTTCCGGTTGGGTGAGGAGGAATATGCGATCGATATCCTCAAGGTTCAGGAAATTCGGGGCTACGAGCAACCGACAGCCATTGCCTATGCGCCGCCGTTCATCAAGGGGGTCATCAATCTGCGCGGCATCATCGTGCCGATCGTCGACCTGCGCATCAAGTTCGGTCTGGGTACGGTCGACTACACGCCCTTTACCGTGGTGATCATCCTGAATGTGGCTCAGCGCGTGATCGGCATCGTCGTCGATAGCGTTTCGGATGTGACCTCGCTGACCTCCGGGCAGATTCGACAGGCGCCTGATTTCTCGGCCAGCTTCGACACCAAATACATTCTCGGCCTGGCAACGATCGACAAGCGCATGCTGATCATTACCGACATCCAGCGGCTGATGAGCAGCCGCGACATGGAGCTCATCGACGACGCTGCCGAAGCGTGACGGCGATGGCTACCCACGAAAAAAAGTAACAACGGAGAAACGACGATGCGTATCAACATGCCAGTGACGAACGTCGAGGTGCCCCTGAGGGATGACACCCTGATCGTTTCGAAGACCGATCTGAAGGGCCAGCTTACCTATATCAACAAGGATTTTCTGGACATCAGCGGCTTTTCCGAGGCCGAACTGATCGGGACATCACACAACATCGTTCGCCATCCGGACATGCCGGTCGAGGCCTTCGAGGATCTATGGCGCGACCTGAAGGCGGGGCGTCCGTGGACCGGCTATGTCAAGAATCGCTGCAAGAACGGGGATTTCTACTGGGTTCTGGCGACGGCGACGCCGATCCGGGAAAACGGACAGATTACCGGCTACATGTCGGTCCGTCGCAAGGCGCCGCGCGACGCTGTTGTCGCAGTGGACGCTGCTTACCGCCGCTTCCGCGAGAAGCAGGCTAGTGGCATCCACATTCGTCACGGTCAAGTGGTGACCGGGGGGGAGGGGCTGAAAAATGTCACACTCAAATCGAAGATGATTGTCGGCCTGGCGGCGATGATGGTGCTGGCGGTCATTGTCGGTATCGTCGGGATGCTGGGTGTCAGCCGATCAAATCATGCTTTGGCTGAGCTTTATGAGCATCGGCTGGAGCCGGTGCAGGCCTTGGCGCGTATCGGCAAGTTGATGGCCGACAACCGGGCGCAGGTAATGCTCGCCCTGCAGCATGACCCCGGCCTGGAGGTCGCCAAACTCCACGACCATCCGCTGAGCAGCCACCTGGACAACATCAGCAAGAATGCGGCGGAAATCACGGCGCAGTGGGAAACCTACCAAAAGACGGTGGATGACGATACGCACAAGAAAATGGCAGCAGCCTACGTTGCGGCACGCGCTGCCTATGTCAATGACGGCTTGAAAATCGCCAGCGCCGGGTTGGCGGAAGGGCGTTTTGCCGACGTCCAGGATCTGTTGATCCGGACGATCAACCCGCTTTATACCGAAGCAGCTGCACGTGCTGACGACTTGTACAAGTATCAGCTTGAAAGCGGGAAATCCCAACTGCAATTGGCTGAGGCGCAGGGAGGCCACGCCCAGAATTGGGTGATCGCTCTGCTGGTACTGGCCATCGCGATCGGCAGCATCATTGCGACCGTGCTATTGCGCGCCATCCTGAAGCCGTTGCAGACGATTACCTCCGGTTTTTTCGGCATCGCCGAGGGCAATTACCAGACGCCGGTTGATATTTCCCGCGACGACGAGGTGGGCAAGGTGTTGCAGGGGCTGCAGTCGATGCAGATCCAGCTCGGCTTCAATGTTGCCGAGGCAAAGCGGGTGTCGGACGAGAACCTGCGCATAAAGATCGGCCTCGACAACGTCGCCACCAACGTGATGATCGCCGATCATGCACACAACATCATCTACCTGAACCAGTCGGTCAGCGCGATGTTTGCTGCAGCCGAGGCGGATATTCGCAAGGACATGCCCGAGTTCAGCGCAGCCGCCCTTCTCGGCAGCAATATCGATATCTTTCACAAAAACCCGGCGCATCAGCGCGGCATGCTGGACAGGCTGGTGGGGACGCATCGTGCAACCATCAATCTCGGCGGCCGCACCTTTACCTTGACTGTTACGCCGGTGATCAATGAACGTGGCGAGCGTTTGGGGACGGCGGTGGAGTGGCTGGATCGTACCGCTGAGGTTGCCGTCGAGAACGAGGTGGCTGATATCGTGGGCGCTGCCGCCAATGGCGACTTCAGCAAACGTGTCGCGGTAGGCGGTAAACAGGGTTTCTTCCTGCGTCTAGCCGAGGATCTCAATCGGTTGCTCGAAACGGCGCAGCGTGGCCTCGACGATGTGGTCGTGATGCTCTCGGCGATGGCCGATGGTGATTTGACCAAGGCCATCACTGCCGAATATGCCGGCACCTTCGGGCAACTCAAGGACGATGCCAATTCGACGGTGGCCCGTCTGCGCGAGATCATCGGGCAGATCAAGCAATCGACCGATGCGATCAACACGGCCGCACAGGAAATCGCGGTGGGCAACCAGGATCTGTCGTCGCGTACCGAAGAGCAGGCCTCCAGCCTTGAAGAAACGGCCTCAAGCATGGAGCAGTTGACCGGCACGGTGAAGCAGAACGCCGACAATGCCCGTCAGGCCAATGAACTGGCCAGCAATGCCCAGGTGGTCGCTCAGAAGGGCGGCGCGGTGGTGTCGCAGGTGGTGCAGACCATGGGGGCCATTCACCAGAGTTCGAGCAAGATTTCCGACATCATCGGCGTCATCGATGGCATCGCTTTCCAGACCAACATTCTGGCGCTGAATGCGGCCGTTGAAGCGGCACGTGCCGGCGAACAGGGACGTGGTTTTGCCGTCGTCGCCACCGAGGTGCGCAGCCTGGCGCAGCGCAGCGCTGCTGCCGCCAAGGAGATCAAGAGCCTGATTTCCGATTCCGTCGAAAAGGTTGAAAACGGAACCAAGCTTGTCGATCAGGCCGGTCGTACGATGGAAGAAGTGGTGGCGTCGATCGCCCGTGTGGCCGCCATCATGACAGACATCGCCGAGGCCAGCCGCGAGCAAAGCTCCGGTATCGAGCAGGTGGGGCTGGCGGTGACGCAGATGGATGAGGTTACGCAACAGAACGCGGCGCTCGTTGAAGAGGCTGCTGCTGCCGCTGAAAGTCTTGAGGAACAGGCACGGTCGCTGATGGATGCCGTGTCGGTATTCCGCCTGGCAGAAGGCCAGGAGGCACCAGCGGCCGCTGTCCGGAAGGCGCCGCTACGTCCGGCCTTGTCGGAGCCGGAGGATATCGGCAGCCGCTTTGCAGCGCAGCCATCGGCGCGCAAGGTGCCGGTGAAATTGCCGGCTTCGCTCGATGACGAGTGGGCCGAGTTCTGATTCTGAATGCGGGTAAGGAAAGCAGGTTGACGATGTTTGAGCCGAAACGCCCCGTTCCCCCTCGTCCGCTCGCCGGCGCGCTCGGCGCTGCCGGTGCCGTTCGTCCCGTATCGCCCGGAACAGGGGCGGTTCCCGCACGCCCTGCGGCGGTCCTTCCGCAGCGGGAGAGTGGTCTGCGTGAATTCGTTTTCACTGCGGCCGATTTTGAGCGTGTGCGCAAGCTGATCTATCAACATGCCGGTATCTCTCTTTCGGCTGCCAAGCAGGATATGGTCTATTCACGGTTGGCCAGGCGGCTGCGAGCCACCGGTAAGGAAACCTTTGGTGACTACCTGGCCCTGCTGGAAAAAGGCGATAAGGACGAATGGGAGAAATTCGTCAACTCCCTGACGACCAACCTGACCTCTTTTTTCCGCGAGCCGCACCACTTCCCGATTTTTGCCGAGCACCTGAAGAAGCTCGGTGGCCGTACGCCCATCCGTGTCTGGTGCAGCGCTGCATCGACCGGTGAAGAGCCCTACTCGATTGCCATGACCGTGGCGGAAACCTTTGGTGGCTTCAATACGCCGGTGTCGATCATTGCCTCTGATCTCGATACCAATGTGTTGGCAACGGCGGACAAGGGTGTTTACACAATGGACCGTGTCGAACGAATTTCGCCCGAGCGACTGAAGCGCTTCTTTCTCAAGGGCTCCGGTAGCCAGGAGGGTTATGCGGCGGTGCGTCCGGAACTTCGCCGCATGATCCAGTTTCAGCCAGTCAATCTGCTTGATCCGACCTGGCCGGTGAAAGGTCCGCTCGATGTGATTTTCTGTCGTAACGTCATGATCTATTTCGACAAACCGACACAGCACAAGATTCTTTCGCGGTTTGCCCCGATGATGCAGGGCGATGGCCTGCTCTTCGCTGGTCATTCGGAAAGCTTCCTGCACGCGGCCGACCTCTTCCGCTCACTTGGCAAGACGGTATATGAACTCGCCCAGCGAACGCGTTGAGCGACCGAGCCGCTATTCGCGTCCGGCACCGGATAACGAATATGTGGAAGGGTTTGCGACCAATCTGTACCACGACCGGAATTTCGATTCGCCGGCAGCGAAGATTCTGCCGGGTGAATACTTTGTTACCCAGAAAGAGATGGTATTGGTCACCGTGCTGGGTTCCTGCGTCGCTGCATGCATTCGCGATACGGAGAACGGTATCGGTGGTATGAACCACTTCATGTTGCCTGACGAGGGTAGCAAGGATGTGGTGAGTAATTCTGCGCGCTATGGCACCTACGCGATGGAAGTCCTGATTAACCACCTGCTGAAGCACGGGGCACGTCGCAATCGACTCGAAGCCAAGGTCTTCGGTGGCGGTGCTGTCCTTGAAAGCCTGACGTCGAGCAATGTCGGCGCCCGCAATGCCGAGTTCGTGTTGAAATTTCTGCAGATGGAAAAAATTCCGATCATGGCCAAGGATCTTCTCGATTCCTACCCGCGCAAGATTTATTACTTCCCGAACAGTGGGCGTGTTCTGGTGCGCAAGTTGCACCGTGTGCACAACGACACCCTGTTCAACCGCGAGAAGGAATACCGTTCGCGCCTCTCGAAGTCTGAGGTTGCTGGCGATATCGAGCTCTTTACCTGAATCCCCAACGACAGTTGATAGCGATGAAGACAAGGGTTCTGGTTGTCGATGATTCTGCGGTGATGCGCAAGCTACTCACCGACATGATCAATGCCGCTCCTGATCTGGAGGTGGTCGGTGCGGCCCCCGATGCACTGATCGCGCGCGAAATGATCAAAACGCTGAATCCGGATGTGGTAACGCTGGATGTCCAGATGCCGCACATGGATGGCTTGGAATTTCTTGAGCGCCTGATGCGTCTCCGTCCGACCCGCGTGGTCATGGTTTCGGCTTTTACTGCTGCAGGTTCGGAGACCACCTTGCGCGCACTCGAGCTGGGTGCCATCGACTTCATCGGCAAACCACGCGCAGATAGTGCGGCATCGACGCTGGGGTACGCAGAGGAACTGGGGGAAAAACTTCGTGCCGCCGCCATAGCACGTTTGCGTCGTCCGTCTGTAACCGCTGAATCGGCGGCACGACTTTCTGCTTCTCCTGTTTCTGGGCGTGCCGGTGGTGACGGGAAAATCATCTTCCTCGGGGCGTCGACTGGCGGAACCGAGGCGATCAAGGATGTCCTCCTTGGTTTTCCAGCAGACTGTCCGCCGACGCTGATTGTTCAGCACATGCCGGAGAACTTTACTGCCTCGTTTGCCAAGCGACTCGATAGTCTGTGTGCGCCGCGCGTTATAGAGGCGCAGGGTGACGAGCCCGTCGTTCGAGGTACGGTCTATATCGCACCCGGACACTCCCATCTGCAGATCCGGCGGCAGGGGGCAGGCTTCGTTACCGAATTACTGAAAACCGACCCGGTTAATCGGCATCGTCCTTCAGTTGATGTGCTCTTCGATTCTGCTGCGCAACTGGTTGGCCGCAAGGCTTTCGGGGTCATCCTCACGGGGATGGGCAAGGACGGGGCGCAGGGATTGCTGCGCATGCGTCAGGCCGGTGCGCATACATTCGGGCAGGATGAGGCCAGTTGCGTGGTCTATGGCATGCCGCGCGAAGCCGCGCTGGTGGGGGCGGTGGAAGAAATCGTCAGTCTTGAGAATATGTCTGGCCGGGTGCTCGCCACCGTGGCCCGGAGTGTGGCATAGTTGGGTAGATAGCACTAAAGTGATATGGGGAGAGGGTTATGCAGGCAAGTGTTACTACAGATTCTGGCAGCGCGGACGTGAAGTTGTCGGGGCGATTCGATTTCAATGCGCATCGCGAATTCCGTGCAGCCTATGAGCAGGTCGTCGCTGATGCGTCGGTGCGTACCTTGAATATCGACATGGCGGGCGTTGAGTACCTCGATAGTTCTGCGCTGGGCATGTTGTTGATGTTGCGTGACAAGGCTGGTGCTGCGAACAAGGCGCTGACGCTTTCGAATGTGCGTGGTGCGGTCAAGCAGGTTCTTGATATTGCAAATTTCGGCAAGCTGTTCCGGATTGTTTGAGGCAGCCGACTGATCGCAGGGGCGCTAAAGGATCGAGCGTCGGCGCCGTAGTATCAGGGATGCCGGTCGTTGGTAGAGGCCGTTATAACAACAATGATGAGGGGTGAGATCAAATGAACGGCTTGGCTTGGAAAATCCGTGGAAGTTTTCTGGCGATCGCCGTGCTTGCTGGAGGCGTCCTCGTTTTAGGTCCAGGTCTATTGGGTTCCGGCACGCAGGGGCTGGCGATCGGGTTGGGGATACTGCTTGTGGCCGCAGTCGTGCTGGCCTTGATGCTTGAAGGCGGTCTGGTTCGTCGTCTGCAGGAACAGCGTGCAGTGATCGAAAGCATCTATATGGATGGTGACCTCACTCGGCGCGTTCCGGAGGCGGGTGGCGATGAAGTTGCGGCGACTGCCCAGGCTTTCAACAAGCTGATGGCCAGCATATCAACGATCATCGGCAAGGTTTTTTTCAATTCCGTCGAAGTGGCGCGTGCCTCCTCGCTGCTCATTCAGGAAGCCAATACGGTGGCCGCCGGCTCTAACCAGCAGCGCGATGCTGCGCTGGCAGCGGCTTCGGCGATGAATCAATTAACTGAGCGGATGCACCAGGTCAGCGCCAATGCCAGCGATACCGCGCAAATAGCCGAATCGGCGAGCGGGCTTTCGGCCGAGGGTATGGTGATCGTCCATAACGCTTCTGCAGAAATGGAAAAAATCGCCGCGTCGGTCACACAGTCGTCCGAGGTGGTCTGCATCCTGGGCGAGCGCTCCAAGGCCATCAGCGGCATTGTTCAGACCATTCGTGAAATCGCCGACCAAACCAATCTGCTGGCACTCAATGCCGCGATTGAGGCTGCGCGCGCCGGTGAACAGGGGCGAGGTTTTGCCGTTGTTGCCGATGAGGTGCGCAAACTGGCTGAACGTACGTCGCAGGCAACCGGCGAAATCAGTAGCATGATCTCCGCGATTCAGGGTGAAACGCAGAGCGCGATCGTTAGCATCGCTGCTGGTACCGGGCAGGCAAAAAATGGCGCCGATCTGGCCCAGCAGGCCGCAGATTCGCTGGAACGGATCAATCGCGGTGCCCGCGATACCATGGAAAAAGTGGGCGCAATTGCCTCGGCAATCGATGAGCAAAGTCGTTCCGGGCAGGATATCGCCGATCATGTCCGCAGCATCATGTCGATGGCCGAAGCCAACAGCACGGCTTCGGAAAACGCGCTACGCGAGGCGGATCAACTGGAGTATCTGGCAACCAATCTCAAGGAGATCGGCAACGTCTTCAAGCTCGGCGCTGCCGGTGAACAAGCCGTGCAGACGCATGCACGCATGCCTCCGATCATCCAGCGCGCTGCGGCTGAAATCGGTGCCATCCTGGACAAGGCGGTCGATTCGGGACGAATCCGCCTTGAGGATTTGTTCGATCAGGCCTATCAACCGATAGCCAACACCAAGCCGCAAAAGTTCAAGACCAAGTTCGACGATCTGACCGACCAGGTGCTGACGCCCTTGCAGGAACAGTTGCTTGACCAGAATAAATGGCTGGTTTACGCCATCGCGTGTGACCGAAAAGGTTATATTCCAACCCATAATCGACGCTTTGCGCAGCCATTAACTGGCGACGAAAAGGTGGATTTCGTGAATAATCGCACCAAGCGAATTTTCGATGATCCGGTCGGTAAACGCTGCGGTGACCACCGCCAGCCATTTCTACTGCAAACCTATCGACGCGATACCGGTGAAATCATGCATGACATCTCGGCGCCGGTGATGGTGAAGGGGCAGCACTGGGGCGGGTTCCGGATTGGCTACAAGACCGAAGTCTGATTTTTATGCCTGTGTTTATGCGGCTGACGTGGTGTCAGTCGTAACGATGGATTAACATACAACGATGCGAGACACCTCGTTTCCAGAAGGGGTTCAGTTATGTCCGAACTGCTAAAAAGTATTGATGCGCGCACCAAGCTGGCGGGCACGAACAAGCTGGAAATTCTGCTTTTCTTCCTGGGGCGCGATACGCGAACTGGAAGGAAGGAAACTTTCGGTATCAACGTGTTCAAGGTACGCGAGGTCATGCGGACGCCGCCGATTACCTCGGCCCCCGAGATGCCTGCTGCCGTAGAAGGCATGGTCAGCCTGCGCGGGGTTCTGGTGCCGGTGATTGATTTGGCAAAATACGCCGGGGTGCAGACGGAAACGCCGCGTGACATCATGATAGTTACCGAATACAACGGCCATACCCAGGGCTTCCTGGTTGAGGGCGTGGACACCATCCTTCGGCTCGACTGGAGCCAGATGCGCGTCCCTCCGGAGATGCTGATGGCTGAAATGGGAGGCTTGGTGACTGCGGTTACCGAGCTGGAGGATGATCGTCTGGTGATGATGATGGACGTCGAGAAAGTTCTCGCCGAAACCGCTCGTTACGATGACGAGTCGGTCTTCCGCAGTGTCGTACCGATCAACCAGCCGGATGCCTTGGTCTTTTTTGCTGATGATTCGATCGTTGCCCGCAAGCAGATCGAGAAAACCTTGCAGTTGATGGGGGTGAAGTACGTAGCATCGGTGAATGGCCGGCAAGCCTGGCAGGAGCTGGAAAAAATGGCTAATTATGCGGAAAGTATCAATAAGTCAGCCGCCGACCTGATCAGCCTTGTATTGACCGACATAGAAATGCCGGAAATGGATGGCTATATCCTCACCAAGAAAATCAAGAGTGATCCGCGCTTCATTGGCGTGCCGGTGATCATGCACTCGTCGCTTTCCGGGATGTCCAACCAGCAGTTGGGCAAGTCGGTGGGCGTGGATGAGTACGTCGCCAAATTTGAGCCGCAGAAACTTTCTGAAGCGCTTGCCCGCCGGATTCTCGGCGAATCTGCCAATCTTCCCGTGCCGGCCTGACCGGGCGCGTTCGCAGGAGTGTGAGCATGGACATGTCGGACAAGAAAAATCTCCTTGAGAGCGTCGACGCCCGTACGCGGCTGGCTGGTTCGAACAAGATGGAGATCCTGCTCTTCTCGCTGGGCACGCGCGAGACGTTTGGGATCAACGTTTTCAAAGTGCGTGAAGTCGGGCGCACGCCGCACATTACGCGGACACCCAACATGCCGAAAGGTGTGGAGGGCTTGATTTCGCTGCGTGGCAATGTCATCCCCGTACTTTCTCTTTCTTCTTATCTGGATCTTGAGGGCAGCGCGCCGCCGGGATTGGGTAAGACCATGATGGTGGCCGAGTACTCGAAGCGTACCCTCGGTTTCCTGGTGCACGAAGTTGATCGCATCATCCGTGTCGATTGGGAGCGCGTGAAGGCGCCAGAAACCGTTCTCGCCTCAAATCTGGGGTTGATTACGGCAGTGATCGAACTGGAAGGTGGGCACCTGGTCTCCATTCTTGATGTTGAGCAGATTCTTGCCAACGCCTTTGGTGAAGCGGTGATTGTTGATGTCGCTCCGGTTCGCGTGAGTGAGGATGTCGGCATCTTTTTCGTCGATGACTCGATCGTGGCGCGGCGCAAAATTACCGAGGTGCTCGACAAACTCGGAGTCAAGCACAAGCATGCGACCAACGGCTCGGAAGCCTGGACTCGGTTGCAGGCGATAGCTGCGCACGCAACACAGATGGGAACGCCGATCCGCGACGAGATCCGCGTCATCATGGTTGATGCCGAAATGCCGGAAATGGATGGCTATGTGCTGACCAAGAATATCAAGGGCGATATTCGTTTCAACGGGATCCCCGTCATCATGCATTCCTCCCTGTCCTCAGAGGCAAACAGGGCAATGGGCAAGGCTGTCGGTGTCGATGGTTACGTCGCCAAGTTCGATGCAGAAATACTGGCAGATACCTTGCGTCCGTTGCTGGAAAGATAAGAACACTGGAGCCTTAAGCATGCCCGATCCAAAAATGAAATTCCTGGTGGTTGACGATTTCTCGACGATGCGACGCATCGTCAGAAATCTGCTCAAGGAACTGGGATTCGTCAACGTTGATGAAGCCGAGGACGGTGCGATTGCGTTGCAGAAATTGCAGGCCGGCGGTTTCGATTTCGTTGTGTCTGACTGGAATATGCCAAACATGGACGGGCTTACCTTGCTGCAGACTATTCGCGCCGCACCGAATCTCAAGCACCTGCCGGTACTGATGATTACCGCAGAAGCCAAGAAGGAAAACATTATTGCAGCCGCTCAGGCAGGTGCCAGCGGCTACATTGTCAAACCCTTTACCTCAGCCACCCTTTCGGAGAAATTGCAGAAGATTTTCGAAAAGATGGAAAAGAGCGCTTAGGACAGGGAGAAGTAAATGAGCAGCGATTCCTCCGAACTCGAAGCCCTCTTCGACAGCATTGCCAGTGGCCAAGCCCCCGCCAAGCCCACCGCCGCCCCTGTTGCCACTCCGGTAGCGGCCCCGGCCGTCAGCGCCTCTCGCGAAGTCGGTGATTCCGACGAATTGCAGGCTTTGTTCGATTCTTTTTCCGGCGCACCGGCGGCGAGTGCTCCCGGCGCCCCTGCCGATGAAGACTGGGAAGGCCAGGAAAAGGTCTTTCAGCGTGTCGGCCATATGGCGCGGCAGCTCCATGACACGCTGCGTGAACTGGGTTACGACAAGATGATCGCCCAGACGGTTGAGGCGCTTCCGGATGCCAAGGACCGACTGGCTTATATTGCCAATCTGACCGAGCAGGCCGCCTGCAAGGTGCTTAACGCTACTGATGTCGCCAATCCCCTGATCGAATCGCTGGAAGTCGATGCGCAGGGGCTGGCCCAGCGCTGGGATCGCGTCTATGCCAATCAGATGGGTGTAGATGATTTCAAGCAGTTGGCTTCTGATACGCGAGCCTTCCTGAAGAATCAGCTGCCGCAACAGACGGGCGGTGCCAAGGCGCAACTGATGGAAATCATGATGGCACAGGATTTCCAGGATCTCACCGGGCAGGTTATCAAGAAGGTGGTAACCCTTGCCCAGGAACTCGAATCGCAGTTGATGGGGGCGCTTATCGAAGTCATGCCAGGTGAGCGCCGGACGGAGTCGGTCAATAGCCTGTTGAACGGACCGGTAATCAACGCGGAAGGTCGCGGCGACGTAGTTGTAGACCAGCAGCAGGTCGATGACCTGCTTGGCAGCCTGGGCTTCTAGGAGAAAAACGATGAGCGATTTCGCCGGAATGGAAGATCTCCTGCAGGACTTTCTGCAGGAAGCGCACGATTTGTTGTCCGACGTCGACAACAAGCTTGTTGACCTGGAGCGGATGCCTGAGGACAAGGGGCTGCTCAATGATATTTTCCGTGGTTTTCATACGGTCAAAGGCGGCGCTGGCTTTCTCAATGCCGCTGAACTGGTAACGCTTTGTCACCTGACAGAGAACCTGTTCGACCGTCTGCGCAACGGAGAACTGCATCTGACGCCTGAGTTGATGGATATCATCATGGCGGCGACGAAAGGCGTGCGCGACATGTTTGGCGAGCTGGGGCAGGGGGTTCAGCCCCGTCCGGCACCAGAAGATGTCCTTGGTGGCCTGCGGCGTGCGCTGGAGGGTGATACAGCACCGGTCGCCCCGGCTCCCCCGGCTGCACCAGCAGCCTCTGCGGTTGCAGCAGCAGAGGCTGCCGAGGGCGGCCCCGATTGGCAGGCACTGCACGGTGCCGTTACCGGCGCTCCATCGGTATCAACGGAAGTGATGGCCAAAACGGGGGAGGCCGTGCAGAACGGATCGCCTCCGCCCTATGGTCGACGTGTCGCAGACAAGCCGGGCGTGCCGGAAAAGGCCGGTGCCGGGCGGCGCGTAGAGGAGCGGGCGGCGACGCGCGAAAATACCATTCGTGTGGATACCTCGCGGCTCGATCAGGTGCTCAACTTGTCGGGAGAAATCGGTTTGATGAAGAACCGGTTGACCAGCCTTCGGGCTGACATCCTTGCCGGCAAGACTGATTCCGAAACCCTGCACGCGCTCGATCAGGCAGTGTCGCAGCTCGATCTGCTGGTTTCCGATCTGCAGAACTCCGTGATGAAAACACGGATGCAGCCGATTGGCCGCCTGTTCCAGAAGTACCCGCGCATCGCCCGCGACCTGGCTCGCCAGTTGGGCAAGGATGTTGAGCTGGTACTGGCCGGCGAAGAAACCGAAGTCGACAAGACGATGATCGAAGACCTTGCCGACCCACTGATCCACTTGATTCGCAATGCAGTCGACCACGGTGTCGAGGACAGCGACGAACGTCTGGCTGCCGGCAAACCTTCCAAGTCGGTGGTGCGCCTGGAGGCGCGTCAGGAAGGCGATCACATCATGCTGATCATTGCTGACGACGGGCGTGGCATGAGTGCCGAACGGATCCGTGCCAAGGCCATTGAGAAGGGGCTGATTTCCGAGGAGGAGGCCAACACCCTTGATGAGCGCCAGAGCCTGCATCTTATTTTCTTGCCGGGCTTTTCGACCAAGACTCAGGTTTCTGACGTGTCCGGTCGTGGCGTTGGCATGGATGTCGTCAAAACCAACATCCAGAAGCTCAACGGCAACATTGACATTCGCTCGGAGCCGGGTAAGGGCAGCGTTTTCATCATCTCGTTGCCATTGACTCTGGCCATCCTGCCGGTGCTGCTGGTGTTGCTTGGTGATCAACCTTTCGCGCTGCCGCTGTCGCTGGTTCGCGAAATCCTGCCGATCGAGCACGACAAGTTGCAGGAAGTGGGTGGCAAGGCGACGCTGGTCGTGCGCGGCGAGATACTGCCAGTGGTGTCGTTGGCCAAGCTGCTGGGGTGGCCGCAGGACACGCCGCCGGAGTATGGGGTGCTGATGCAGACCTCGGAGCGAAGTTTCATTCTGGCGGTAGACAACTTTGCCGGTCGCGATGACGCGGTCATCAAGTCGCTTGAAGACTTCCGCCCCAAGGGGGTTGCCGGTGTTACCACGCTCTCCAACGGCCAGATCGTGTTGATTCTCGACATGAAGGAGCTTTTGGCCGATCTCGGCCAGCAGATCGGTGGAGATGGGCGCGGGAGCAGCATGCGGGCCCTTGAATTTTCTTAATCATTAATAAATTCAATAAGTTGACAAGGGGGCTTTGCCCCCTTTTCTTCGTTCACATTCCCCAACAGCCTGTTGCGGATTGGCAACGCTCCTAGAATCGTTAACAAAAACCCCTCATACCCCTTTATTTTTATTCATTTTTTCCTATAATACCCGGAACCAACTAGGCATCGGGTATGGCCGAAGACAGCGACCTCGAAAAAACAGAACCTGCATCAGCCAGACGGCTGGAACAGGCGCGCGAAGAAGGGCAGGTCCCTCGTTCGCGGGAATTGGGCGCTTTTCTCATTCTGCTGGTGGCCGCCGGCAGCATCTGGATGATGGGCGGCTGGCTGGCGCAGCGTGTTGTGGCCATGTTCCGCCGCGGTCTGACACTGGATGAAAAATTGGTCCGGGAACCCGATCAGATGCTTGTCCGGTTTGCAGACCTTTCCACGGATGTCCTGTTTACCTTTTCTCCGTTTCTGTTGGCGCTGATGGTTGCCGCGCTGGCTGCCCCCTTCCTGCTGAATGCCTTCAATTATTCGCCGAAGGCGCTCGTGCCGAAATTTGAGCGCATGGATCCAATCAAGGGGCTTCAGCGCCTTTTTTCGTGGACCGGGGTTGTTGAACTGGTCAAGGCTGTCGTCAAGGCAAGCGTTGTGGGTGGGGTTGCTGCCGCAGTGATCTGGAGCGAGCGTTACGACCTCATGGCGCTTCTGGCGCAGCCGGCAGAGGTGGCGCTTGCCTCCGCAGGGCATCTTCTTTCGTACAGTTTCCTGGCCATGGTCAGCGCAATGGTGCTGATCGTTGCCATCGATGTCCCCTTCCAGCTCTGGCACTACCATCACAAGCTGAAAATGTCGCGTGAGGAGCTGAAGAAGGAAGGTAAGGAAATGGAAGGCGATCCCCAGGTCAAGGGGCGCATCCGCATGCTTCAGCGTGAAGCGGCACGTCGTCGCATGATGGCAGCCGTACCGCAGGCCGACGTGATCGTGACCAATCCGACCCACTTTGCCGTCGCGCTCGCCTACAAGAGTGGTATGGGCGCGCCACGGGTTCTGGCAAAGGGTAGCGGTGAGATTGCGCGCCGCATTCGTGAAGTTGGTGCGGAGCATGGCGTGCCGCTACTTGAGGCGCCGCCGCTGGCGCGCGCACTCCATCGTCACGTCGAGATCGATCAGGAGATCCCCGGTACCCTCTATGCTGCTGTTGCCGAAGCAATGGCCTGGGTCTATCAGTTGGCTTCCTGGCGTCAGACTGGTGGGCAGTACCCGGTGCCGCCCCGCGAATTGCAGGTTCCCGCCGAACTGGTTCCGGAGGCCGTAAATGGCTAATACGAACAGCGCTACGATGACCATGCAGGGGATCTTCGCCCGACTCAACTGGCGCCAGATGGCCGGCCCGCTGCTGATCATCCTCATCCTGTCGATGATGGTCTTGCCGCTGCCGCCGTTGATGCTTGATCTGCTCTTCACTTTCAATATCGCCATCTCGGTGATCGTCATGCTGGTGGCGATGGCGACGTTGAAGCCCCTGGATTTCTCGATTTTCCCGACCATCCTGCTGGTAACGACACTGCTGCGCCTGTCGCTCAACGTCGCTTCGACTCGCGTTGTTCTGCTTCACGGCCACAACGGCCCGGACGCCGCCGGCAAGGTGATTGAAGCCTTCGGGCATTTCCTGGTAGGTGGCAACTACGCCGTCGGTATCGTCGTCTTCACGATTCTGGTGATCATCAACTTTGTCGTCATCACCAAGGGTGCCGGCCGGGTTGCCGAAGTCGCCGCCCGCTTCACGCTGGATGCCATGCCGGGCAAACAGATGGCGATTGACGCAGATCTGAACGCTGGCCTGATCGGTGAAGATGAAGCGCGCAAGCGCCGTGCGGAAATTTCAAGCGAATCCGAGTTCTACGGCTCCATGGACGGTGCCTCGAAATTCGTACGCGGTGATGCCGTTGCCGGCATCATCATCATGCTGATCAACGTCATCGGCGGCCTCTTTGTCGGTGTTCTCCAGCACAACATGGACGTAGGGGGCGCAGCCAAGGCCTACACGCTGCTCACCATCGGCGACGGTCTTGTTGCACAGATTCCTGCACTGATCATTTCCATCGCTGCCGGCCTGGTAGTCACGCGTGTCGGCGACGATGCCAGTGGCGACATCTCGCAGCAGTTCATCGGTCAGCTCTTCAACAATCCCCGTGTCCTTGGCCTGACGGCCGGAATTCTTGGCCTGCTGGGCATGATTCCGGGGATGCCGAACTTTGTTTTCCTGACCCTTGCAGGAGCGCTTGGCTGGCTGGCCTGGAACGTTACGAAGAAGAATGAGCGCCGGCAACCTGCGCCTGTTCAGGTGGCTCCAGCGGTGCCGATGGAAGCGCAGGAGGCCAGCTGGTCTGACGTGGCCCCGCTCGACGTGCTCGGTCTTGAGGTTGGTTACCGGCTGATTCCGCTGGTCGATAAGTCGCAGGATGGTGAGCTCCTGCGGCGTATTCGGGGCATTCGCAAGAAATTTGCGCAGGAGGTTGGTTACCTCGTCTCGCCGGTACACATTCGCGACAACCTCGAACTGAAGCCAAACGCCTATCGCATCCTGCTCAAGGGAGTCGAAGTTGGCCAGGGGGATACGTTCCCCGGACAACTTCTGGCGATCAACCCCGGGCGTGTTGCCGGAACCGTCGCCGGCATGCCAACGACCGACCCGGCCTTCGGGTTGCCAGCCGTCTGGATAGAGCCAGCCTTGCGCGATCAGGCGCAGGCCTACGGTTACACGGTTGTTGATGCCAGCACGGTGGTGGCGACGCACCTCAACCACCTGGTCCTGACGCATGCTGCCGAGCTTCTCGGGCGCATGGAAACGCAGGCCCTGCTCGACCACCTTGCAAAAGATATGCCGAAACTCATCGAGGATCTCGTTCCCAAGATCCTGCCGCTCGGTATCGTACAGAAAGTCTTGCAAAACCTGCTCGAAGAAGGTGTACATCTCCGCGACATGCGGACGATCATCGAAACGCTTGCCGATAATGCAACGCGGACTCAGGACACGGAAGTGCTCACCGCGCAGGTGCGCAATGCACTTGGCCGCGCCATCGTCCAGCAGCTGTTTGCCGGCAGTGCGGAAATGCAGGTCATGTCGCTTGACCCGCAACTCGAGCGCATTCTGGTCCAGGCTGTCTCCGGCAGCGGCGAAGGTGCCGCCATCGAACCGGGAATGGCCGATACGCTAATGCGTGAATCGGCTGCCGCAGCACGGCGTCAGGAAGAGCTTGGTCTGCCTTCCGTGCTGCTGGTCCCTGCCAACCTCAGAACCCTGCTGTCGCGCTTCTTGCGTCGCAGCATCCCCCAACTCAAGGTGCTTGCCCACAGCGAAGTGCCTGATACCAAGATTATCAAGGTCACCTCGATCATCGGAGGTAGAGCATGAACGTCAAAAAATTCGTTGCCCCTACAGCGCGCGACGCCCTGCACAAGGTCAAGGAAATTCTCGGGCCCGACGCCATCATCCTGTCCAACCGAGGCCTGCCGGGCGGCGGTGTGGAAATCATGGCGGTCGCCTCGCGCGACATGGCTGCGATTGCGCCGACCCCCTTGCGCGAAACAGCGCCACGGGTTGAAACGCAACGCCCTGTCGCAGCCCACCGTGATGATGACTATACGGTCAGCCTTTCCGGTAGTTCTGCAGGAAGGAGTGCTGCGCTGAATGAGGGGAATGCGACCAATGCACCGAGGCCGTTTACCCCTCCGGTAGTCAATCCGCCGTTGTCGCCACGTCCCTTGGCGGCCAAGGCCTCACCGTCCCTGGCTTCGCGCCCGATGCCGCGCATTGAAACGCCTGCGCCGCGTGTTGAGGCGGAAGTCGTTCCGGCCAATGTGATGGCCGAAATTCGCGCGCTGCGACAGATCGTTGAGCAGCACCTTGCCGGTTTTGCCTGGGGCGAAACGGCACGGACCGAACCCGTCAAGACCGAAGTGCTGCGCCAGATGCTGGACAGCGGCTTTTCACCGCAACTTGCCCGTGAACTCCTCGACGACTTGCCGCAGGAACTTGATCCACGTCAGGCCCAGGCTTGGGCAAAGGGTGCTGCTGATCGTGCCCTGCGTACGTTGGGCAGTGACCACGACATAATCGAACGTGGCGGCGTCTTCGCACTGGTCGGCCCGACCGGCGTCGGCAAGACCACGACCACGGCCAAGCTGGCTGCCCGTTGCGTGCTCCGGCATGGAGCCCACAAGCTGGCTTTGGTAACGACCGATGGCTACCGTATTGGCGCCCACGAACAGTTGCGCATCTATGGCCGTATTCTTGGCGTTTCCGTCCATCTCGTGAAGGATGGCGATGATCTGCGCCATACGCTGGCTGAGCTTTCACACAAGCACATGGTGCTGGTCGATACGATGGGCATGAGCCAGCGCGACCGCATGGTAACTGAGCAGATCGGCATGCTTGCAGACTGCGGTGTCCAGCGCCTGTTGCTGCTGAACTCGACCGCCCGCGGCGATACCACGGACGATGTCGTCCGCGCCTACAGCGGCCCAGATCTTGCCGGCTGTATCCTGACCAAGGTTGACGAAGCCGCCAGCCTGGCGCCGGCGCTCGATGTCGTCATGCGCCATGGACTCAAGCTGCACTATGTCTCCAACGGACAGCGTGTACCGGAAGATCTGCATCTTCCGAATCGCGCTTATCTGCTCCACCGTGCCTTCAAGGATGCTCCAGAGGCGTCGGCCCATCGTTTCGACGGCGTCGAGCCTGGACTGGTAATGGCCAATGCCGGCATGGCGGCGATGGGTGGGCGTCGTGGCTGAATTCAATGGTGATCAGGCTGCCGGCCTGCGGCGCCTGTTCGGGCAGGAATCACTTCAGGTGATTACCTTTGCTGCCGGCAGCGAGGGGGTTGGCAAAACGGTAACGGTCGCCAACATTGCTGCAGCGATGGCTCGCCAGGGCAAGGAAGTCCTGATTCTTGACGAGAACACCGCCGGTAATATTGCCTCCGTTTTTGGTACGACGGCGAAGTACGATCTGTTCCATGTTGTCAATCGCGACCGCCGGCTTTCCGAAGTTCTGGTGCATGTCGCGCCGGGGGTTCGTGTCCTGCCTGCCGCGCGTGCCGTACAAAAACTCGGCAAGTTGCAGCGTGGGCAACAGGAGGCGCTGCTGGAAGCATTGGGCAGCATGGCGCATCCAGCTGATGTGATTCTCGTCGATGCGTCGATTGATCATCCACTCGGCTTTTCGCCCCTGGGTCTGGCGACCCAGGAAACCGTCGTGGTTGCCGCCGCTACCGGTGCAGCAATCACCGAAGCATACGCGCTGATCAAGAAAGTCAGCCTCGGTTATGCCCGTCGCCACTTCCGTATCCTCGTGAACAAAGTCAAAGCTGCCGACGATGCTCAAGCAATTCACGCCAACCTTGCGCAACTGGCCCGCCAGCGAGGCGTCGCCCGACTCGACTATGTCGGCCATGTGCCGATGGACGATGCCTTGCGCCATGCTGCGAAACTCTGCCAGCCGGTGATCGCCGCGTATCCGGAATCAGGCGCTGCTGTAGCGTTGCGTGGTATCGCCAGCGATATGTTGCACTGGCCGCCGGTGGAATCGGAATCCGGTGGGCTCGAACATTTTGTCCAGCAACTGCTACACTTGAGCCAACGCATAGACCCAGTCACTATCCACGCCGGGTAGGGCTCATAAACCCATGTATACCGCTGCAGGGCAGCTCAACAAAGAGCAACTGGTGCAGCGCTTCGCACCTCTCGTCAAGCGCATCGCCTATCACCTGATGAGTCGTCTGCCGTCCTCCGTGCAGGTCGACGATCTGGTGCAGAACGGCATGATCGGCTTGCTCGATGCCATTGATCGCTTCGAGGCCGGTTTTGGTGCTCAGTTCGAAACCTACGCCTCGCAGCGTGTGCGTGGCTCAATGCTCGACGGCTTGCGTGAAAACGACTGGTTACCACGCAGTCTCCGCCGCGAAATGCGGCGTATCGAAGCGGCGATCCATCAACTTGAACAGGATAGCGGTCGCGCGCCAACCGAGAAGGAACTCTCTGATTCACTTGGCATGCCTCTTGCCGAGTATCAGAAGATGCTGCAGGATGCACGAGGGCATCAGCTGGTGTATTTCGAGGATCTGGCAGGAGATGGCGACGAGGATTTTCTCGAGCGCCACTTTACCGACGACGACGCCGACCCCGCCCGCATGTTCGAAGATCAGGACATGCGCCGCCATCTGGTGGCGGCCATTGAAGCGCTGCCGGAACGGGAAAAGCTGATGATGGGCCTTTACTACGAGCAGGAACTCAACTTGCGCGAAATCGGGGAAGTGATGGGGGTTACGGAATCACGCGTCTGCCAGCTGCATAGCCAGGCCATCGTCCGCTTGCGCGCACGCATGCTGCACGGCGATGCCGCGCCTGCAAAGAAGAAGGGGCGCCCACGTCGTGGATAAGATCAGTCTCGCCGGTGTTCTCATTGGGGTCATCGCCATCGTCGGTGGGCAGGCGCTCGAAGGGGGGCACGTCGGCTCACTGGGCCAACCTACAGCACTCCTGATCGTTGTCGGCGGCACCCTGGGTGCTGTCATGCTGCAAAGCCCCATGCCTGCCTTTCGCCTCGGTTTTCGCATGGCCAAGTGGGTCTGGTTTCCACCCGCCATCGACTACCCCAAGCTGATCCAGCAGGTATCCAACTGGAGCCAGGTCTCGCGCCGGGAAGGCCTCCTGGCGTTGGAGGGCTTTATCGGCCCGATGAAGGATGAATTCGCCCGGAAGGGGCTCCAGCTTCTCGTAGATGGCGTCGAGCCTGAGCGTATTCGCGAAGTCATGGAAGTTCAGATCAACACCTACGAGGACGAACTCCGGCAGGGGGCCAAGGTGTGGGAAGCCGCAGGCGGCTACTCGCCGACGATAGGCATCCTCGGTGCCGTGATGGGCCTTATCCACGTCATGGAAAACCTCTCCGATCCGTCGAAGCTCGGCGCGGGGATCGCTGTTGCGTTCGTTGCCACCATCTACGGTGTCGGCCTCGCCAATCTCGTATACCTGCCGATGGCCAACAAACTCAAGGCGCAGGTGGCCCGGCACGTGACTTATCGCGAAATGCTTGTTGATGGCATCATTGGAATTGCCAACGGCGATAACCCTCGCATCATCGAAAATCGCCTGCGCGGCTATTTTTCCTGAGCATTCGCGAGACTGCCGTGGCCCGTCGCAAGCGAGAAGAAGAGCACGAGAACCACGAGCGCTGGCTCGTTTCCTACGCCGATTTCATTACCCTGTTGTTTGCGTTTTTCGTGGTGATGTATGCACTCTCTTCGCTAAACGAAGGCAAATACCGCGTGCTTTCAAATTCGCTCACCAGTGCCTTTCGCAACGTGACGGTGAACGCATCTGGCCAGGTCATCGTTCCGCAGAGCGCAGCGCCAACGCCCCCGCGTGTCATTGCGCCACTCAAACCCAGCCCGCCACAGAAAGCGGACCCGGCCAAGCAACAACAGCGCGACAAAATGCGGAACATGGCCAAGGAGATCATGGATGCCCTGGCGCCCCTGGTGCGTGAAGGTAAGGTGCGCGTTCTCGAAACCAGTCGTGGGGTGACCATCGAGATTGCCGACTCGGCATTGTTCGCTGTCGGCCAGGCCATCCTCAATATTGAATCCAGCCGTGCCCTGCGGGCGGTGGCGGAAGTGATTGCCACCTCCGATTTTCCGGTGACGATTGAAGGTCACACCGACAACGTCCCGATCAAGACGCTCCAGTTCCCGTCGAACTGGGAACTCTCCGCTGTGCGTGCGACGACCGTGCTGCGTATTTTTGCCGACTCTGGTGTTCCGCCCGATCGGCTGACGGCCATCGGCTACGGCGAAACGCGTCCGGTCGAATCCAATGACAGCATCGAAGGCCGTGCGCGCAATCGCCGCGTCTCCATCCAGATCGATTCCGCCCTGCCGGAGAAACCGACTGAAGTCCCGGTCGAAG